>CAZSBU010000081.1:4322-10169 GCA_964605055.1 uncultured Caulobacterales bacterium
GCCGGGTCCTGCGCTGGCAGGACAACGAGGGTCGCGGCTGAGCTGCGCGCTGCTTCGCCCACGGCCTGGCCGAATTCGCGGATGGTCGCGATCGCCGACGATCTCCTCAAGCGCCGCGGCCGCATGTCTGATGCGATCGCCACAATCGGCGTCGGCGATTTGACCGAAGAGGCGCAGGCGTTTTCAATACGGGCGCGATTCTGATGCGTGGGAGCAGAGACGAAGCGTCGAAATCCTTCCCGGAGACGAACGTGACACGCGCATGGCGCGAGGCGATGACGCTTTTTTCAAACGCTCGCGGCATGCAGATTAAACCGAACTGGTTGACCGGCATCGCGGACCGAATGTCGTCCGATCGCGTCGCGCGGTTGGAGAATACGAAAGCCGCGCATCGGCTTGGCATCATATTGGCGCAGCTCGATGATGCGGAGATGCGCCAGTTCCGCGCACGCGCCGAGGTTAATCTCGATCAGGCGATCGGGGCGATGCGCCTGACGCTCGTTGTCAATTTTTCTACTCCGATTGGTTTCATACTCATAGCCAACCAGATTTTTCCGGGGCGTCTCGGCGAAGCGATGCAGTTGCTCGATCCGCCCTATCTATTCATCTTCTTTGCCGCTTTTGTCGTCACGCTCGTCCTTTTTGTCTGGTATTGCTACGCCGGCGTCGCTCAGGCGCGAGATGTCCGCCATCTGTGCATGCTGGAAAGCGCGAAGCGCGCCAGGGCCGAACACGCGGGATCTGCAACGGAAGAATTTTATCCTGAGACTGACGTTTCGGAAGCGCTCTGAGAAAGGACGGGCCATGGAAATCCGCGAGGCGCTGACATTCGACGACGTGCTGCTGGAGCCGGGCCCGTCTGAGGTCATGCCGTCGGAAGTATCGACGCGCACGCGCCTGACGCGGGCGCTTCACCTCAACATCCCGATCGTCTCATCGGCGATGGACACGGTGACAGAGGCCTCGATGGCGATCGCTCTGGCCCAGAACGGCGGCATTGGCGTTCTGCATCGCAATCTCTCGCCGGAAGAACAGGCCGAACAGGTGCGGCAGGTCAAGCGTTACGAGAGCGGCATGGTCGTCAATCCGCTTACGCTGCGTCCGGAGTCAACGCTCGCGGAGGCGCGCGCCATCATGGCGCAGCGGAAGATTTCAGGCTTTCCGGTTGTCGAGAACCCGGACGCTGATGGAGTAGGTCGTCTCGTTGGCATACTGACCAATCGCGACATGCGTTTTGCGAAAGACCCGACGCAGAAAGTCTCCGAGCTGATGACCAAGGAGAACCTCGTCACCGTGCGTCCGGGAGCGAGCAAGGACGACGTCACCTCGCTCTTACATCGCTATCGCATTGAGCGGTTGATCGTCGTCGACGACAACTACCGCTGCGTCGGGCTCATAACCGTCAAGGACATGGACAAGGCGATCGCCCATCCGAACGCCGCAAAAGACAGCGAAGGGCGCCTCCTCGTCGCCGCGGCGTCGAGCGTAGGCGACGCCGGATATGCGCGCGTCGAAGGATTGATCGCCGCGGGTTGCGACGTCATCGTCATCGACACCGCGCATGGCCACTCGGCGCAAGTTCTGGCGCAGGTGACGCGCATCAAGAAGGCTTCCAACGCAACGCAGGTCATCGCCGGAAATGTGGCGACGTATGAGGGCGCGCGCGCCCTTGCCGACGCCGGGGCCGACGCCATCAAGGTCGGCATCGGGCCGGGCTCGATCTGTACGACGCGCATCGTCGCGGGCGTCGGCGTGCCGCAGCTCACCGCTGTCATGGACGCCGCCCGCGCCGGACGCGAGGCGGGCGTTCCCGTCATAGCCGATGGCGGCGTAAAGTATTCTGGCGACGTCGCCAAGGCGCTCGCGGCTGGCGCAGAAAGCGTCATGATCGGCTCACTCCTTGCGGGTACGGATGAAACGCCGGGCGAAGTATTCCTTTATCAAGGGCGGCCCTATAAGTCTTATCGCGGCATGGGGTCGATCACCGCGATGTCGCGCGGATCAGCAGATCGTTATTTCCAGGCTGACGTCCGGGAGCAGATGAAATTGGTGCCGGAAGGCGTCGAGGGGCAGACGCCCTATAAGGGGCCAGCGGCCTCCGTGCTGCACCAACTCGTCGGGGGCGTGCGCGCCTCCATGGGTTATGTCGGGGCCGCGACGATCGAAGAATTGCACAAGCGTGCGAGATTTGTGCGCATCACCAATGCGGGATTGAGGGAAAGTCACGTCCACAATGTGCAGATCACGCGCGAAGCGCCGAACTATCCGAGCCCGTCCTGATCAGCGCATTTCTCACATTAGCAAACCATGGCCACGTACATTGCGCCTATCCTGCTGCTCGTCGTCTCGAACGTCTTCATGACGCTGGCCTGGTACGGGCACCTGAAGTTCAAGGCGACGCCGCTCTACATCGTTATTCTGGCGAGCTGGGGCATAGCTTTCTTCGAGTATTGCCTCGCGGTGCCGGCGAACCGCATCGGGCATGCGGCTTATTCCGCCGCTCAGTTGAAGACGATACAAGAAGTCATTACCCTGACGGTGTTCGTCGGATTTTCGGCGCTGTATCTGAAAGAGCCCATAACCCTCAATCATCTTATCGGTTTTGCGCTTATCGCGGCGGGCGCGTTTTTCATCTTCAAGAGTTGAAGGATTTTTCGTTTTGCGTGACGCAGGAAAGCTGAGCGCGGCAATAGCCGTTTTGTGGGATTTCGACGCCCGGCGGACGCCGCTGAAAACGGCGCTCGCCGATTGGGCGCGCGGGGCGCGTTACGCAGGCGCGAAGGACCGCGCATGGATTTCGGGTTTGTGCCTTGATGCGTTGCGCCGGCGCAATTCGATCGCTGCGATGATGGGCGAGGATAGCCCGCGCGCCCTCGCTATCGGCGCACTCGCGCGGGAGTGGGGAACGCCGGTTGAGGCGATTGAGGCGCTCGCCGCCGAAGAACCGCACGGACCGGGCGCGCTTACAGAGAATGAAAAAGCAAAACTTGCCGCTTATTCGGGCTCTGGATTGGCGCCCGCGCATGTCGCCGGTGATTTTCCAGAATGGCTGACGCCGGCAATGACGCGGGTGTTTGGCGCTGACGCCGCCGCTGAAGGGGCCGCGCTCGCCGCCCGCGCCGATGTTGATCTGCGCCTCAACACTCTAAAGACGACGCCGGAAAAAGCGCTCGCCGCCATCGCGGTCATCGGCGCTGAGCCCGCCGGCGCGCTGACAACCGCCGCTCGGATCGCCGCCCCGCCGGCGAACGCCCGCGCGCCGTCGGTCACGGTCATTCCTGCGTTCGGCAAGGGCTGGGTCGAGGTGCAGGACCTCGGCAGCCAGATCGCGGCAGCGGCGGCGGGCGCAATCGTCGGCGCGCAGGCGCTCGATTATTGCGCGGGCGGCGGTGGCAAGACGCTGGCTCTCGCGGCGATGATGACAAACAAAGGCCAGCTCTATGCCTACGATTCCGACCCCCATCGCCTTGCGCCCCTCGTTGAGCGGGCGCAGCGCGCGGGCGTGCGCAACCTCCAGATACGCTCAGCGGCTGCGGGCGCGCGGCTCGACGATCTCGTTGACAAGATGGACGTCGTGTTTGTCGATGCGCCGTGCACCGGTTCAGGCACGTGGCGGCGCCACCCTGACGCCAAATGGCGCCTGACGCCGCAACAGCTCGGCCGCCGCATGGAGGAGCAGGATGCAGCGCTCGCTGAAGCGGCCGCTTATGTGAAAGCGGGCGGACGACTTGTATACGTGACCTGTTCGGTTTTCGCCGAGGAAAACGAGGATCGCCTCTCCGCCTTCTTCGCCGCCCGGCCGGAATTCGCCGCCGCGCCTGCGCTCGCGGCGATCGAGGCGTCCGGCCTTCTTGCGGAGGGGGGCCGAGAAACGCTCGCCGCCTGCCAGACGCCGGAGGGCCATCTGCGCCTGACGCCGGCTCGCACGCGGACGGATGGATTTTTCATCGCAACTCTCGCCCGCATTCGCTAATCAGGCCCTATGAACGCGAAAATGATCGATTCGTCCTCACCCGCCGCAACGCTCCCCGCGCCGCCGTACGCCGCCGGTTCCATGCGCGAGCAGATCCTGATCGTCGACTTCGGTAGCCAGGTCACGCAACTCATCGCCCGACGCCTGCGCGAGGCGGGGGTCTATTGTGAAATCCATCCCTTTAATCGGGTGGACGCGTCGTTCATTGCCGCATATGGGCCGCGCGCCATTATTCTCTCTGGCGGGCCGGCGAGCGTGAAAGCCGCCGACAGCCCGCGCGCCGACCCGGCGGTATTCGAGGCGGGCGTGCCGGTCCTTGGCATTTGTTATGGCGAACAGACGATCTGCGCCCAGCTCGGCGGCGACGTTGAGCGGGGACATTTGCGCGAGTTCGGCCGGGCCGAGATTCGCATTGTGCGCGACAGCCCCTTGTTCGACGGCGTGTGGTCGCCGGGTGAGCGCCATTCGGTCTGGATGAGCCATGGCGACCGGGTCAACGCTCTGCCGCCGGGATTTGAGGTTATCGCCCAGTCCGACGGCGCGCCGTTCGCCGCCATCGCCGATGAGGCGCGGCGCATCTATGGCGTACAGTTCCACCCTGAAGTCGTTCACACGCCGGCCGGCGCGAGGCTGCTCGCCAATTTCGCCCGCCGGGTCGCCGGCCTTTCAGCCGACTGGACCATGGCCGGATTTCGCGACAGGGCGATCGCGGCCATCCGCGCGCAGGTCGGCGACGGCAAGGTCGTGTGCGGATTATCCGGCGGCGTCGACAGCGCGGTCGCAGCGGTGCTCATTCATGCCGCGGTAGGCGAACAGCTCACCTGCGTCTTCGTCGACACCGGGCTGATGCGGGCGAGCGAAGGCGCGCAGGTTGTCAGGCTGTTCCGCAACTCTTTTCACATCCCGCTCATTCATGTGGAAGCAGAGGACCTTTTCCTGTCGCGGCTCGCAGGAGTCGATGACCCAGAGCAAAAACGGCGCATCATTGGCGCGACCTTCATCGATATCTTCGAGAAAGAGGCAAAAGCCATCGACGGCGCGGAGTTCCTCGCGCAAGGCACGCTTTATCCGGACGTCATCGAAAGCGTTTCATTCGATGGCGGACCGTCCGTGACGATCAAATCGCACCACAATGTGGGCGGTCTTCCTGAACGCATGAATCTGAAGCTCGTCGAGCCATTGCGAGAGCTGTTCAAGGACGAAGTGCGCGCGCTCGGCCGCGAGCTTGGCCTGCCGGAATATTTCGTGGGTCGGCACCCCTTTCCGGGGCCGGGTCTCGCCATCCGCATTCCCGGCGCCGTGACGAAAGAGAAAGCCGACCTCTTGCGTCAGGCCGACGCGGTCTACCTCGACGAGATCCGCCGCGCCGGTCTTTATGACGATATCTGGCAGGCGTTCGCCGTACTGCTTCCTGTACGAAGCGTCGGGGTGATGGGCGATGAACGCACTTACGACTATGTGCTGGCGCTGCGGGCGGTCACCTCAACCGATGGAATGACGGCGGATTATTATCCGTTTACGCACCAATTCCTGTCGCAATGCGCAACGCGCATCATCAACGAAGTCAACGGCGTCAACCGCGTCGTCTACGACATCACGTCAAAGCCTCCCGGCACGATCGAGTGGGAATGATTCCGCGTCCTTCGCGGACTATCGAGAACAGTCAATAAATACAACAAATACAATAGCTTGATACCGGTTTTCGTTCGGTATCTATCGCCCTTTATCGCGGACCAACGGGATATTCTGACGGTATCGCCTGACGGTATACAAATTGCCTCTTCCTGCCTAAAGTCAAAATACCGTCAGCCAATTTTGGTGTGAATCGGCGTGGAATATTGACCCCGTTTGAGGGGTGATCGGCTTCCAAAATT
>CAZSBU010000082.1:0-4808 GCA_964605055.1 uncultured Caulobacterales bacterium
TGATTGCGGTGCAGGCGCTGAAGGAGGTCTCGCTCGCGCTCGGCGAGGGCGACCGGCTCGCCCTACTGGGGCGGAACGGCTCCGGAAAGACGACGCTTCTCCAGGTTTTGGCCGGCATCCTGCCGCCGGATCGAGGCCAAGTGCGCGCCCTGGGACGCGCGACGAGCATTATCAATATCAATCTTGGCATGCAATTTGAGGCGTCGGGCCATCGCAATATCACATTGCGAGGTCTCGCCGCCGGTTACAGCCGCGCGCGCATCGAGGACAAGCGCAGCGAGATCGTCGCGTTCTGCGAGCTTGGCGAGTTTCTAGACATGCCGCTCACGACCTATTCGTCGGGTATGCTCATGCGGCTTTCCTTTGCAATCGCCACTGCGTTCGACCCGCAAATCCTGCTCCTTGACGAGTGGCTCTCGACCGGCGACGAGGCCTTCCGCGCAAAGGCCACAAAGCGCATGCAGGACTTCGTGAACAAGGCGGGCATTCTCGTCTTGGCCTCGCACAACCGGCAGCTCTTGCTCGACAATTGCAACAAGGCGCTATGGCTCGAAAAAGGCGAGGTTAAGGCGTTCGGCGAGGTGACCGAACTCCTCGGAGAGTATGAGCGGCGCGCCGCATGAACGAAACGCAACGGTCAGGCGGCTCGAACGACATGGCGATCGGCGGTCGTCGCCGCGTTCTTATTACCGGCGCTGCAGGCCTGGTCGGCCAAAACCTTATTCCACCGCTGAAGAACACCGGCCATTACGAAATCGTCGCCGTCGACAAGCACCCTGCCAACGTCAAAGTCCTGAGGGGCCTGCACCCTGACATTACGGTGATTAGAGCCGATCTCGCTGAACCTGGCGATTGGGAGGGCGTCGCGTCACAGTGTGATCGCGCCGTCATCCTCCACGCCCAAATTGGCGGCCTCGACCGCGCCGATTTCGAGCGCAACAATATTCTTGCAACCGACCGAGTGCTTACTGCGCTGAAGGCCGGACCTTGCAACTATCTCGTTCATGCAAGTTCTTCAGTCGTCAACTCCATGGCTGTCGACTTTTATACCGAGACAAAGGAGCGCCAGGAGGAACTGGTCCTGAGCGCGGGCTTCCCGTGTGCAGTGCTGCGACCAACGCTGATGTTTGGGTGGTTCGACCGAAAGCATCTTGGTTGGTTAAAAAGATTCATGGAGAAATCGCCGGTTTTCCCGATTCCGGGCGACGGTAAATATCTGCGCCAACCCCTGTATGGCGGCGACTTCTCGGCGATTATCCAGTCATGCCTTGAACGCAAGATCGAGGGAATCTACGATATCAGCGGCCTTCGGACGATAACTTATATTGATCTCATTCGGGAGATGCGCGCCGCCGCAGGGTTAAAGACTCCGATCATAACCATCCCCTACGGGCTGTTCTGGCTGCTTCTGAAAACCTATGCGCTCTTTGATCGCAACCCGCCATTCACAACCAGCCAGCTAAAGGCGCTCGCAACGCCTGACGTTTTTGACGTGATTGATTGGCCAGAGATCTTTGCGGTCTCGCCGACGACGCTTCGCGATGCGCTTGTGGCAACGTATAAGCATCCCCAATATTCCAAAGTTTTCTTAGAATTCTGATGGCTGACGCAACCGATCCTGATCTCATTGTCGTCGGCGCGGGCCCGATGGGGCTCGCTGCGGCTTACTACGCGGCCAAGGCTGGTCACAAGGTCATCGTTCTTGAGGCGGACGACCGAGTTGGCGGGATGGCTGCGCATTTCGACTTCGACGGCGTTTCGATCGAACGGTACTATCATTTTTGTTGTCTGTCGGATGTGGATACGCTGACGTTGTTGGAAGAAGTTGGGTTGGGCGGAGCAATGCGCTGGGTCCACACGACAATGGGGTATTACGCCGGCGGCGCGCTGCACCCCTGGGGCGACCCTGTTTCCCTTCTGAAGTTCCCGGAGATGTCGTTTCTGGAGAAAGTCCGCTATGGGCTTCAAGCCCTCCATTCGACGAAACGAAACGACTGGAGCAAACTTGACGCCATAAGCGCGCGGGACTGGTTTGTCGGCTGGTGCGGCGAGAAGCTTTATGAACGCATGTGGCGGCCATTGCTCGCGCTGAAATTTTACGAATACGCCGACGAGGTCTCGGCCGCCTGGATGTGGCAGCGGATCAAGCGTCTTGGCAATTCCCGCAAATCGCTTTTCGAGGAGCGCCTTGGCTATATTGAGGGCGGATCTGAAAGGCTGATGAAGGCTATCGCTGCGGCGATTGAGCGTCTTGGAGGCGTTATCCGCCTGAATACGCCCGTGCGGCGGTTCCTGATTGAAGGCGGTGCGATCAAGGGCGTTGAGACGGCCGACGGCGAACGCGTTGAGGGGGCGCATGTCATCTCAACCGCGCCGACGCCGGTTGTTGCTGGTCTTCTCGCTGGACAGCCTGACGCCCTGATCGAACCCTATCTGCGTATAAGAAACATCGGCGTCGTTTGCGTCATGTTGAAATTGAAGCGTCCGGTCAGTCCGCACTTCTGGGTCAACATTGCGCATGATGGCGTCGATATTCCCGGAATCGTCGAGTTCTCGAACTTGCGCCCTCTGCCCCATCCTGTTGTCTACGTGCCGTTCTACATGCCCCAGACCAACCGGAAATTTCTGCGACCCGACGCTGATTTCGTAGCGGAGTCGCTTGCCGCCGTTCGACTGGTCAATCCGTCTCTTTCGGAAACTGATCTCCTTGGCGTTCACGTCGGGCGCCTTCGTCACGCCCAGCCAATTTGCGATGTTGGTTTTGCAGCCAGGATTCCGCCGGTTCAGACCCCCATTCGCGGCCTTCAAATAGCGGATACTTGTTTCTACTATCCGGAGGATCGTGGCGTGTCGGAATCAATCAAGTTCGCGCGCGGCATGGTCGAGGCGCTATCGCGACCGGAGGCTCTGCCATGAGCCGCGAATTTGTTGCGTTTGTCGCTGCGGGCGGCTCGGCCGCCTTGGTCAACTGGTTGTCGAGGATCGCGTTTTCTACATTTACCTCGTTGGAAATCGCGGTGACTCTTGCTTACCTCGTCGGCATGACGACCGCGTTTATATTGAACAGGATATTCGTGTTCGGGCGCAGCGGCCGAACCATCACTGATGAATATTCGCGGTTTGCCCTCGTTAACGTCATCGCTCTCGTGCAGGTGTTCGCGATAACGCTGGCGCTCGGTCGTTGGTTCTTTCCAGCAATTGGTTTCGATTGGCACCCGCATGAAGTGGCGCACGCAGTCGGCGTCGCCGCACCTATTGTGACCAGCTACTTCGGTCATCGCCATTTCACCTTCTCGAAAGTTGATCATGGATGATGATGCGGTCTTTGTTGAGGCGCAGACCGCGCCTTCCGCGGCGCTTCCGCTCGCCGTCGATCTCGATGGCACGCTTGTACGAACCGATACGCTTTACGAGACGATTGCAGCTAACCTTCGGCGCGCGCCTTTCAGGACGCTCCGTGCGCTGAGCGCGGTTGCGCAAGGGCGTGCGGCGATGAAAGCGCAGCTCTGCGATCTTTCGCTTCCGGACATTGAGACTCTGCCGCTAAATGAACCGCTCGTGGACTACCTCCGGGCGCAAAAGGCTTCGGGGCGCACCCTCCACCTTGCGACCGCGGCGGATGAGCGTATCGCCAAGGCCGTCGCTGCAAGGATCGGCGTCTTCGATAGCGCCGAGGGAAGCAGCGCCGGCCAGAATCTCAAAGCTGCAGCCAAACGGGCAGCGCTTGAGGCGCGCTTCCCTGACGGCTTCGCATACGCGGGGGACAGCCGCGCCGACCTCGAAGTCTGGAAAGGAGCGAAGGCAGCGGTTTTTGCAGACGCAGCCCCATCCACGCGTGCGCAGGCCCTGGCCGACGGCGTTACGGAAGAAGCTGCGTTCGAGACGCCGCGAAGCTCTGCGGCAAGAGCATGGCGCAAAGCGCTACGGCTTCATCAGTGGTCGAAAAACCTGCTGATTTTCGTGCCTCTCATGCTGGCGCATCTCTACGGCGATCCGCGCGCCGTCGCGCTGACGATCGCCGCATTCCTCATCATGGGAGTTGCGGCATCCGGCACCTATCTTTTCAATGATCTCACCGACTTGGCGAGCGACCGGCGTCACCGCACAAAAAAAGACCGTCCGTTCGCATCAGGTCGATTACCGGTTCGCGACGGTCTGATCGCTGCGCCAGCATTGATCGGCATAAGCATCATCGCTGCTTTTGTTGTGCAGCCCGTCTTCGGCGTTCTGCTCCTGACCTATCTCGCCGCAACGCTTGCATATTCGTTCGGCCTGAAATCGGTTCCGATGCTGGACGTATTCATCCTTGGCGCGCTCTACTGCCTGCGTGTCTTGATAGGCGTCGCTGTGCTGGGGATCGCGCTTTCGCCATGGCTGATTTCTTTTGCGTTCTTTTTCTTTTTCGCCATGTCCCTCGCAAAGCGGCATGTGGAGCTTGTCGGTGCGCCCGACCGCCGGTCGCGTGAGCGGGTCGCAGGTCGCGGCTACGCACCGGCGGATGCGCCATTGACGCTCGCGATGGGCGCTTCCATGACGGCCGCGTCTGTTCTGGTGCTCGTGCTATATCTCACGGAAGAGGCGTTTCCCTCCGGCACTTACAACCATCCGGATTTTTTGTGGGCGGCCCCCGCCCTTGTGCTCCTCTGGACACAGAGGATCTGGCTGCTCGCCCATCGCGGAGAACTTGACGACGATCCGGTGGCGTTCGCCGTCAAAGACAAGATTTCCATCTTTCTTGGATTTGTTGTCCTGGTCTTCTTTCTGCTGGCGACGCTGTACTGCGCCGTGCGCGGCATGACCGTCGCCGG
>CAZSBU010000082.1:4818-9972 GCA_964605055.1 uncultured Caulobacterales bacterium
CTTTCTGCTGGCGACGCTGTGACGGCTGCAATGTTCAGAGAACGGGAATGGCAGTCCTGGGGCCGTATTGTGCGCGCGCCGCATCGTGTTGCACAGCCGTTGACGCGCGCCGAAGCGACGGCGGCGTTTAAGGAAGCGGCGACGGAGCCGCGCGGCGTTCTCGGCGTTGGCCTCGGGCGATCATACGGCGACAGTAATCTTAACCCCGATGGCGCGCTGGTCGATATGTCCCGCGTTGATCGATTTTTGGCGTTTGATCGAGAGACCGGCCTCATGCGGGCGGAGGCAGGCGTCAGCCTGTGGGACATCCTTGCAGTCGCCGTGCCGGCCGGTTACTTCCTGCCGACGACGCCGGGGGCCCGATTTGTCACGCTCGGCGGCGCGATCGCAAACGACGTGCACGGAAAGAACCACCACGCCGCTGGGACTGTTGGTCGGCACATCCGTCGCATTGGCATTCTGCGGTCCGACCGCGGCGCGATTGAGATTTCGGCAGAAAAGGAAGCCGACCTTTTTCGCGCGACCCTTGGCGGCCTTGGACTGACGGGGCTGATCCTTTGGGCTGACATTGCGCTCGCGCCGATCCGTTCGGCCATGATCAGCCAAGAGACGATCCCTTTCACATCGCTGAATGAATTCTTTGCGTTGGCCGCCGATAGCGCCGAGCGTTTCGAACACACCGTTGCGTGGATCGACTGTTTCGATCGGCGCGGGCGCGGCATATTCAGCCGTGGGGATTGGGCAGACGCCGGCTCCCGCTTGGCGCGCCCGCGCCGCCGAGGGCTCACCGTCCCGTTCGACGCGCCGGGTTTTGCCCTGAACCCGGTGACCGTGAAAGCGTTCAATGAAGCCTATTTCCGATACAACCGGTCGCGCGCCGGCCAATCAACCGTAGACTATGGGGCCTTTTTCTATCCGCTCGACGCCATCGGCGGCTGGAACCGTCTTTATGGTCGCCGCGGATTCTATCAATATCAGTCTGTCGTGCCGTTCCGCGATGCCGAGGATGCGACCGGCGCGATGCTGGCGGCGATCGCCGACGCTGGCGAAGGTTCTTTTCTCGCGGTCCTGAAAACATTTGGAGCCAAACCGTCACCCGGCATGTTGTCCTTTCCTGCCGAAGGCGTGACGCTCGCGCTTGATTTTGCAAATCGAGGCGAGCGTACGTTAAAACTAATGCAACGCCTTGACGCGATCGTCTCCGCCGTTGGCGGACGTCTTTACCCAGCGAAGGACGGGCGGCTTCCACCGGCAATGTTCCGCGCCGGTTATCCGGAGTTAGAGACGTTTGCGCGGCACGTTGATCCGGCGTGTTCATCGGGCTTTTGGAAAAGGATGATTGCAGAATGACCGTTGTCCCTCAGCGCCGCATCGCCATCCTTGGCGCTCTTTCGGGCGTGGCGGAGGCGACGGCTCGCCGACTTGCCGCAGACGGCGCATCGGTCGCGCTTGTCGGGCGTCGTCCTGAAGAACTCGCCGCGCTTGCGAACGATCTCAAGGTGCGGGGCGCGGCAAAAGCCTCCACTCATATCGTCGATCTCGTCGATGAAACGAACAAGTCTTCGAGGCTCGCGGAAATTCAGGAAGCGCTTGGCGGCCTCGACGCAATTCTCCTTTTCTACGGCGTCCTCGGAGACCAGATGAAGGCCGAAACCGATCCGGATGAAACAGGGCGGATCATAAGCGTAAATTTCACCAGCGCTGCTGAGTGGATGACGGCCGGCGCGTTGGCGCTTCAATCCTCGGAGGCGTCGCGCCCTGTTCTTGTTGCAGTATCAAGCGTCGCCGGGGACCGCGGCCGACGCTCGAACTACGCTTACGGCGCAGCAAAAGGCGGGTTGTCGATTTTCATGCAGGGTCTTGCCCACCGGTTGGCTGCTCAGAGTCGCGTGCGCGCCGTCGTAATCAAGCTTGGCTTCGTGAAAACGGCGATGACGGCGCACCTAAATACATCTGGACCGTTGTGGGCTGAGCCCGAGGTCGCGGCGGAATCGATCATCCGGGCAATGCAAAAGGGTGGGCCAATCTCCTACGCTCCGTGGTTCTGGCGTTGGATAATGTTGGCGATTCGCTTAACCCCCACGCCAATATTCAATAAAGTAAATCTGTGACGGGAACTAACGAACTGCCCGCGAGTGGCGCTCCGAAATGCTTCGGACCGCGAGCCGTATTTTATGCAGGTTTATCGGTAATCGGTCTTTCGCTTGCGGCAGGAGCCTTGATCGCTATCGTCGCAGAAAACCCGGCGGATGCCGTCCAGCGCGCTGCAAACTCAGCGATTGTATGGGGAGCTATCGTGCTCTTCATCTGGTCGTTTTTCTTGTTCCTGACCGTTCTGCCTTTCGGCACAGCAACGATCCTGATAGCGGGCGCACTGCTGGGCGCGTGGGCAGGGTGGGTCCAATTTGCAGCCCTTGTCCTCGCCAGCCTTATCCTGTTCGAGGTTTCCGGCGGCGGTCGGCAAACGGCGGCGATGCAGTGGATCGAGGGTCGTCCGCGTCTCATCCGAATTCTGCGTGGCGTCGCGTCGCGCGGCTTCCTTGCGACTGCCGTGTTGCGGCTTGCGCCAGTCGTCCCCTCGGCGGTTTGTAGTCTTGCTGCGGCCGGGCTCGGGATCAGCCGGCCCAAATTTTTGTTTGGAACGCTCGCCGTAGGCTGGGTCCGCCCCGTTGCCTTCGCGACCCTTGGTGCGGCCGGTGGTGAGCTTGCGCTCGACCACTGATCCTTTTTATGGCCTGACAAATGGCCCGATCGGCAGCGCGGGCTGGCGCAAGGCGGCAGCGTCGCGCGCCGCGGCTGCCCCTATCCGCCGGCGCAGGTTTTCGTCCAAAGCGAGGCGGCGCATGGCGTCTGCGGCGCCGTCGATGTCTGGTTCGGCCCAGACAGACTCCGTATCGGCGCGGTAACGGCCCGTTGGGTCGTCGACGGCTGTCAGGCGGAATCCAACGGGCAGGGCGTTGTCTGCGTTCATAAAATCCATGTTGCCGGACCAGCCCGTTGCGACCACCGGCTTGCCGAGCGCCATGGCTTCGGCGATCGGCAGACCGAAGCCCTCCGCGCGGTGCAGCGAAACAAAGGCGTCGCAACTCGCGATGAGAGACCACTTGCTCTGGTCGTCGAGGCCGGCGTCGAGAATGGCAATGCGCGGATCGCCCACCGCCTCGGCGGTCAGCTCGGCCAGCGATTCCTCATCGACATTGCGCAGCTTGATGATGAGACGCGCCTGCGGTGCATCCGGTAGGGCGCGGCGGAAGGCGGCGATTGCGCCTGATGGGTTCTTACGGTGCAGGGATGAGCGCCCGTCCGCCATCGCGAGGAACACCAAGGCGTCGTCAGGCAGGCCAAACCGCGCCCGGTCTGGAACGGCCTCTTCCGGCGCGGCGACCGCGTGCGGGGCGATGCGTACGGGCGCCTCCGCCACGGCCTTGATCGCATCTGCCGCGAACTGGCTTGGCGCCCAGATTTCCGATAGGCGCCGGCTTGGCGCGCGCCAGGCCTCCGGCGCGCGACTTGTCTCCCAAGCCCACACGCCGATGATTCGCCACCGCTTCGGCCGGAAATGCCGCAAGGCGAGCAGCGCCCTATCGGTCTCCGGCGCGTTGACGTGCAGCACGAGCGTTCCCGCCGCCGTTTGGGGCATGGATTCGAGCCGCGCATCAGCCGGGAGATCGCACTGACCGAAGACTTCACTCAGATCAACCCGCCGCACCCGCCGCCCACCAGTCTCCAGCACATCGGCAAGGCTGCGAGCCGCCTGGCCGATTCCGCTCGCGGCGCGATGCAGCCCAGCGACAACGAGAGGCTCCTCGGCGGCGCCTGCGCAGTGCGGCGCAAAGATAACATTCCGTACGCGCCAGAGCGCACGATCCAGGGGCGTCATGGCAGGAGGCGAGGAGAAGTCGCGCGGCATCGTCACATTATGGCGCGCATCGCGCCCACGCAGGAAGGGCTCCGTGCGGCGAACTGTGCGGCAGGGCGAGAAGGTGGCTAATCCTTGCCGTTGGCGCCGCTGGGCCGACGAAAAACGCCCTCCCCGGGAGGAGAGGGCGTTCTTTGTTGTTTGCAATTCAATCGTCGCCGAAACAGCGGGCGACAACTGAACCTACGACTTGCCGCCATCCTTGTTGCGTAGGGCCGCGCCAAGGATGTCGCCGAGCGAGGCGCCGGAATCAGCCGAGCCGTACTGCTCGACGGCTTCTTTTTCTTCCGCCATCTCGCGCGCCTTGATCGACAGGTTGATCCGGCGAGAGCCTTTATCAAAGCCGGTGACGCGCGCATCGATCTTGTCGCCGATCGCGAAACGCTCGGGGCGTTGCTCGTTGCGATCTTTCGACAGGTCCGATTTGCGAATGAAGGCTTTCGGGCCGCCTTCGCCGCCGACCTGCACCTCGATGCCGCCGTTCTCGATCGACGTCACCGTGCACGTCACATCGTCGCCGCGGTTAATCGAACCGACGGAATCCATCGGGTCAGAGCCGACCTGTTTGATGCCAAGCGAGATGCGTTCTTTGTCTGGATCGACGTCGAGAACCTTCGCTGTGACGCGCTGGCCTTTTTCGTATTCCTGGATGACCTCTTCGCCCGGCCGATTCCAGTCGAGATCGGAGAGGTGCACCATGCCGTCCATTTCGTCCGTGATGCCGACGAAAAGTCCGAATTCGGTGATGTTCTTGATCTCGCCTTCGATAACGGCCCCGATCGGGTGGGACTCAGAGAACGCCTCCCACGGATTATCGAGGCACTGTTTGAGGCCCAGCGAGATACGGCGCTTGTTCTCGTCTACTTCAAGCACCATCACGTCGACCGTTTGCGAGGTCGATACGATTTTGCCGGGGTGAACGTTTTTCTTAACCCAGCTCATTTCCGAGACGTGGACGAGGCCTTCGATGCCGTCTTCCAGCTCGACGAATGCACCGTAATCAGTGATGTTCGTGACGCGCCCGCTGAACTTGACGCCCATCGGGTATTTCGCGGCGACGCCCTGCCACGGATCGGGCTGAAGCTGCTTGATGCCAAGCGAAATGCGGTGTGTTTCCGGGTTGATCTTGATGATCCGAACCCGAACCGTATCGTTCACGCCAAGCACTTCCGAGGGATGATTGACGCGGCTCCACGACATGTCGGTCACGTGCAGCAAGCCGTCGACGCCGGGCG
>CAZSBU010000083.1:0-9899 GCA_964605055.1 uncultured Caulobacterales bacterium
CGTCTCGGCCTACTATTATCTTCGCGTCGTCTGGATCATGTGGTTTAACGAGCCCACCCCGGTCTTCGAACGTGAGCCCGGCGCGCGGATAAGCGTGATCGCTGCCGGCTCAGCGCTTCTAATGTTTCCAGCTCTGCTGATCTTCGTTGGGCCATTGTCCGAGGCCGCCGGCCGCGCGGCGGCGGTGTTGTTCTAGCTCATGCTTAAGCGGCTCGCCTCCGGCGCCCGGCTCGAGATCTATGACCAGATCGATTCCACCAATCGCGAAGCCCGGCGGCGCGCTGAGGCGGGGGAAACGGGCCCTTTGTGGATCATCGCAAACCGCCAGACTGACGGGTACGGGCGTCGCGGCGCAAGCTGGATTCAATCGGAAGGCGACCTCGCGGCGACAATACTCTTTGCGCCGACGGGTGAACCAGAAATTCTCCCGCAACTTTCTCTGGTCGCGGCTGTTGCTTTGGCCGATGCGCTCGTCGCGTTTTCGCCAACCGCACCGGTCGCTCTTAAATGGCCGAACGATGTTCTGCTTGGGGGCGGCAAGATTGCAGGCTTGTTGCTCGAACTGGTAACGTCTCCACGTGGAGGCGTGGCGATCTGCCTCGGTTTCGGCGTCAATATTGTCTCCCGTCCTGAAGGAATGGACTACCCTGCCGCGCGCCTCGGCGATGTAATGGAACGCCCCCCCACGCCGACTGAGTTTGTCGAACGCCTCGATGAAATCTTCTTCGCCAGGCTGGCCCAGTGGGCCGCGTCGGGTTTTGCGTCCGCGCGCGCCGATTGGCTGTCTCACGCCAAGAACCTCGGCGAAGAAATTGCGGTGCGCGCGCCGCACGGAACGATCGTCGGTGTTTTTCGCGGCATAGACGGGGACGGTGCGCTGCTGCTCGAGACTAGCGAAGGCGTCATTACTGTCCGCGCCGGGGCCGTCGCCCTGCCTGCGGCGCCGTGAACGCCACTCGGACCGCCGTTTTTGCCTGTCGATAAGGCGCTTTCGCCCGACTTGTGCTAGTCACGGCGTTCCGGCTTGACTGCTGGTCTGACTATTTTCTTACAGGCGATACTCCATGCTGCTAGCTATCGACGTCGGCAATACGAATTCAGTCTTTGCGCTGTTCGACGGCGCAAATTGCGTCGCGCAATGGCGCTCGGCGACGTCGACCGTTCGCACAGCCGATGAATACGCCGTCTGGCTGTCGCAACTGATGGCGATGGCCAACCGTCAATTCGGCGACGTAACCGACTGCGTCATTTCGACAGTCGTGCCGCAATCGCTTTTCAACCTGCGGAACTTGTCGCGGCGCTATCTCAATTGCGAGCCCTTTGTGGTGACGGCGCAAACCATTCCCGGCGTCGAGGTGCGCATCGCCAAGCCCTCTGAGGCCGGCGCTGACCGTCTCGTCAACGCGCTTGGCGCATTTACGGCCCATGGCGGACCGCTGATCGTCGTCGATTCAGGCACCGCCACAACCTTCGACATCATCGCCGCTGACGGCGCTTTTGAGGGCGGCGTCATCGCCCCTGGCATCAATTTGTCCATGCAGGCCCTGCACGAGGCGGCAGCGCAGCTTCCCCGTATCGCGATTGAACGACCCGAAAAGGTGATCGGCGGCGATACCGTCGGCGCCATGAAATCAGGCGTTTTCTGGGGCTATATCGGCCTTATTGACGGGCTCGTCGACCGCATCAAGGCGGAATACGGACGCCCCATGAAGGTGGTCGCCACCGGCGGGGTCGCCTCGCTTTTCGAAGGCGCGGCCAATTCGATAGACATATTTGACAGCGAACTGACGATCCGGGGACTGTACGAAATCCACGTGCGGTTGAAAGCGCGTGGAAAGGATTCCTGATGGCCGCAGACGAGCTTGTTTTCCTGCCTCTCGGCGGTTCCGGCGAGATTGGCATGAATATGAACCTTTATGGCTTCGGTCCGCCGCGCGCGCGCAAATGGCTGATGATCGATTGCGGAGTGATGTTTGGCGATCTGTCGACGCCGGGCGTGGATGTGATCTGCGCCGATCCGGGATATATTCTCGACCGCCGCAAGGATTTGCTCGGTCTTCTCCTGACACACGGCCACGAAGATCATATTGGCGCAGTCGCGTTGCTTGGGCCGCGGCTCGGTTGCCCGATCTACGCAACGCCGTTTACGGCGGCGCTGGTACGCCGCAAGCTGGAAGAGAACGGCGCGAAAATTGATCTGCGCATCATAGACATGAGCGCGCGTTTTTCGCTCGGGCCGTTCGATCTCGAATATGTTACCTTGACCCACTCAATTCCTGAACCGAGCGGCGTCGTCTTGCGCACGCCGCTTGGTACGGTGTTGCACACGGGCGACTGGAAGCTCGATGCGGAACCGACGCTGGGGCCGGTTACCGATTCACAGGCCCTCTCCGCTCTTGGCGATGCCGGCCTGCTCGCCATGATCTGCGATTCCACGAATGTGCTCTCCGCCGGCCAGTCGGGATCGGAGATGCGCGTCAAGGAGAGCCTTACGGAATTGATCGCGCGCCAGTCGGGCAGGGTGGCGGTCGCGACTTTCGCTTCGAACGTCAGCCGGGTCGTGTCGATCTGCGAGGCCGCCGCCGCCGCCGATCGCAGCGTCTGCCTGCTGGGGCGTTCAATGGTGCGCATCGTCGAAGCGGCGCGCGAAGTAGGCATTTTGCCGAAGCATCTGCGTTTTGTTGAACCGCGCGACGCCGGTTATCTGCCGAAAGAACATGTGCTTTATTTGTGTACCGGCAGTCAGGGAGAACCGCGAGCGGCGCTGTCGCGCATCGCCCGCGATGACCATCCCGATCTGACGCTGTCGGAAGACGACACCGTTATCTTCTCGTCGAAAATTATTCCAGGTAACGAGCGGGATATCTTCACCCTACAGAACGATCTCGTCGACATGGGTGTGCATGTAATCACTGAGAAGGATGAGTTCGTTCACGTTTCGGGGCATCCGAACCGTGAGGAATTGCGCCAGATGTACGCGTGGGCGCGGCCAAAATATGCGATTCCCGTCCATGGCGAGGCGCGCCACCTTGAAGCGCACGCCGAATTTGCGGAGGAACTGGGCGTTCGGCTCGCCATTCCGCCACGCAATGGCGACCTCATCCGGTTGGCGCCAGGCGAGCCGCAGATCATCGATGAGGTTCCGGCCGGCCGCTGGATGCTTGACGGCCGCGCGCTCGTCCCGGAAGGCGCCGGGCCAATGCGGGAGCGGAGAAAGCTCGCTTTCGGGGGCATCGTCGTCGCTTCCATTGCCGTCGACCAGACCGGTCGCCTCGCTGCGCCTGTCCAACTGGCGATTGCCGGCGCGCCGCGAAAATCGGAAGCGGGCGAAGATTTGGCGGCGCTCTCTGCTACAGCCGCTGAATCAGCGCTTGCGTCGCTCGCGAAGGCTAAACGCACGGACCCCAGCGCAATTGAGATTGCGGTCAGTCGGGCGGTGCGGAACGTGATGAGCGAGAACTGGGGCAAGCGACCAGGGGTTCAGGTGCTTGTCCATCTCGTGACGTCGAAATGAACATTGGCGGGGCCATCGTCATTTTCGTCCTTACCTGGTGGTGCGTATTCTTCGCCGTGCTGCCTTGGGGCGTACGCGGACGGTGGGAAAGCGCCGACGATGGCGTCGAGGGCGCTGACCCCGGCGCGCCAGAGGCGCCGAACCTGAAACGCAAAGCGCTGACAGCAACAATGATAGCAACGCCTGTCTGGGCCGTAATCGTTACGTTGATCGTTAGCGGCGTTTTTAATTTTCAGAGCTGAGTACATCGATCTAGGTAGGTGCTCTTCATGATCAGACCTTCGACTGCTGACGACATTCCCAGTCTTTCGCATGTCATCGATGCGAGCGGCCTTTTCCCATCGTCGATGCTTGCCGAGATGTTGGGGCCCTATTTGATGGGCAAGGATGCTGAACACCGTTGGCTCACTTTCGACGACGGCGCGGCTCAAGGCGTCGCCTATTTCGTTCCCGAAAGGCTGACGGATCGAACCTGGAATCTTCTCTTGATTGCGGTGCATCCCGACCAGCAGGGCAAAGGCGTTGGCGGCGCTCTGTTGAAGGCAGTTGAGTCGACGCTGCTTGACCTTAGTGGACGCATGCTGATCATTGAAACGTCGGGAGTTGAGGGTTTCGAAGCGCAGCGCGGTTTTTATCGCAAATGCGGTTATTCGGAGGAGGCGCGCATCCGCGACTTTTATCAGGCCGGCGACGATAAGGTCGTCTTCCGAAAAGTCCTTGGCTAAACTGAAAACCGCGATGTTGGGAATTTCTGAGTTGGGGAGCGGCAGCGCGTTCTGGCCAGCGGAAACTCGCCAGACCGGAAAAAAGTTGGTCAACTGCTGTTTACAGGTGAAAAACAGCGCACGTTTCGTCTGAAAATAAGCTACGGCATAAGCCTGCCGTACGCGACGCAACTCTTTAGGCGACGAAATGTCGGAAACAACGGAACGCGAGCCCAGCGACACGCCCGATGCCCACGCAAGTGAGCAGGAAAGCGTGACGAAACGCGCCTCTGAGGGGGATGCAGGCCGCGGACCGCCAGAGTCTTTTGACGCGCAAGACAGTTTAGCGCCGCTTGACGGTCAGACGCCGGCTGCAGCGGTTCTCGATGCGGCATCCGAGGCTATCGCCAAGGGCGATCGCGCCGAGATACGCGCGCTTGTAGAAGCGCTCCACCCCGCTGACCTCGCCGACCTCATCGGCCTTCTCGCGTCAGAAGAGAGGCCAGCGCTCATCGACCTCCTCGAGGGCCGACTGCCTGCCGAGGCGCTCGCCGAACTCGACTGGAGCCTCACCGAAGAGATCATCAGCGCAATGCGGCCTGAGGCAGTCGCTGAGGCCGTGTCCGAACTCGACACTGACGACGCCGCCTTCATTCTTGAGGACCTCGACGAGGACAAACGCGCCGAAATTCTGGCCGAGGTTTCCGCCAGCGACCGGCTCGCCCTCAATCAGGCGTTCGACTTCGAAGAGGAGACTGCCGGGCGCCTGATGCAGCGGGAATTTTTCGCAGCGCCGGGATATTGGACAGTTGGCCAGATCATCGAGCGGCTGGCTCAGGCGGAAGACCTGCCAGATCGGTTCTACGAGGTCTTCGTCGTCGATCCCGCCTATCGTCCCATTGGCGCGTCGACCCTGTCGAGCCTGTTGCGGGCGCAGCGCGAGGCAACGATCGAATCTGTCATGTCAGACAGGGAGATACGCCGTATTCCGGTCGATATGGATCAGGAAGACGTCGCTTACCTGTTCGAGCAGTACAATCTGATTTCGGCTCCCGTCGTCGATAGCGGCGGGCGGCTTGTCGGCATGATCACCGTCGATGACATCGTCGAGATCGTCCATGAGGAAACGCACGAGGACATGCTCGCTCTTGGCGGCGTCGAGGCCGATCAGACGCTGACTGACAGCGTCTCCGAGACGGTCCGGTCGCGGTTTTCGTGGCTCGCGGTCAATCTGGCGACCGCGATCCTCGCCTCGCTGGTTATCGCCATGTTTGGCGCCGCCATCGAGCAGATCGTTGCGCTTGCCGTGCTGATGCCGATCGTCGCCAGCATGGGCGGCAATGCCGGCACGCAAACGTTGACGGTCGCGGTTCGGTCGCTGGCGACGAAGGACCTAACGGCGGCGAACGCCGTCCGCATCGTCTGGCGAGAGGCGCTCGTTGGCGGCGTCAACGGCGTGCTGTTCGCCATTCTGATGGGCGCGCTGGCGATCGCCTGGTACTTCTTTTCTTACGGCGACATGTCGCGGAGCGTGTCGATTGGCCTTGTCGTCGGCATTGCGATGACGTTGAACCTGATTGCGGCCGGCCTTGCGGGGATCCTGATTCCGTTGGCGCTGGGCCGCATTGGACAGGACCCGGCGGTATCGTCGGCGGTGTTCGTCACAACGGTCACCGACGTCCTCGGGTTTTTCGTGTTTCTGGGCCTCGCCTCGATCGTACTTCTCTGAGCCAGCCACCCCTGAGCGGTGGCGCATTCGCCTCCTGAGGGAATTGGCGCGGGGGCTCGGCATGCCTACCCAATCGCGAGCGAGCGTGTTAATTAATGGTGCTTGGGGCATCCGGATGGCATCAATCGGTCCGGCGGGATCAAGCGTCCAGGCGGCGGTAGCGAGGGGAATGGCGGGTCACCATGAGAACGGGCGACACCGGTCTTAATCTGATCAAGGGTTACGAGGGTCTGCGCATGTCGGCGCATTACGCGCCGAGCGAAGAGTGGACCGTGGGCTATGGCCACACTTCTACAGCCCGGCATGGGATGAGCGTGACGGAAGGCGACGCCGAGCGCCTGCTCCGGCAGGACGTGCTGCCGATCGAAAAGGTGATCGCCGAAACCGTCCGCGCGCCGCTGAACCAAAACGAACATGACGCGCTGACCTCATTGATCTTCAACATCGGCGAAGAAAATTGGCGTCGCTCGACGGTGCTGCGCAAATTGAATGAGGGCGACAAGATCGCGGCGGCGCGCGCCTTCGAAATGTGGACGAAAGCGCGCGTCAATGGCGAATTGATGACCCTTGATGGTCTGATCCGGCGCCGCGCCGCAGAGAAATCGCTGTTTCTGATGCCGACAGACGCGGCTCTCGTCGTGCCCTCGTCAGATGTGCGTCCTGCGCCCGAATGTGAGGTGCATTATGTTTCAGACCGGGAGCTGAAATCGACCCCGGTTGTGGTGGATTTTGAGCGTGATCGGAAGCAGACGGCCGTTGCCCTCTCGAATGACGAACTTGCCGCCCGGGCGCGCGCCCTTTTCGCGGCGACCCAGTCGCTGAGCGGCGATCCTACCAAAATGATCATCTCCAAGGATGAAGAGCATGCCGACATTGGGGTAACAGTCGGCGCTGTGCTGGCGGGTATTCTCGGCTTCGCGCTGACGGGGCTTGGCGCGGCGCTTCTCGCCTATCAGACATTTCCCGGAATTGCGGCCATGCTTGGCATGACCTATGAGCGGTACACGGCGTTGTTTGAAAACCTGCCGATGTGGCTCGCCGCAACCGGCGCCGCTATGTGTTACTTCATTCTCTATATCCTTGTGAAACGCACCGCGCGCCATGATCTCAAGCGCCAGCGGGCGCGAGAGCTAGCGCGCGTGCGAACCGCCAGCTGACGGGCCGGCGCCCGTGGCGGTTCATCTCATCAAGCTGTGCGTTGGCGCGCACTCGATAGAAGATCTCGCGGATTGGGTCAAAAGCCGCACGGCGGCGAATGTCGCCGCGGGCCACGGGCGGGTGCATGATCATGTGACGCGGATGTTTCCACGACGCACGGAGGAAGTGCTAGACGGCGGGTCAATCTATTGGGTGATCAACGGCTTCTTCCAGGTTCGCCAGCGCATCCGCGCCCTCGAGCCAGTAACAGGCGTCGACGGCGTTGTGCGGTGCGCGATCCTGCTCGATCCGAAGCTTGTGCAGACAGAAGCGCAGCCGAGGCGCCCATTCCAAGGGTGGCGGTACCTTCGACCTGAAGATGCGCCGGCCGACCTGATGCGCGGCGCAGATGGGCAATCGAGCGCATTGAAGGCGGAACTGGCCGCACTTGGATTATTGTGATCCGCCAAGACTTAATAGCTTGACGCGTCGATGCAGATATACGGGGAGGGAACGGTGTCCAATCGGGTGAGGCGAGCGGCCGGAATAGGGGCGGTGAGCGCAGCGCTCGTGGCGGGAGCCGCGCTGGTGCTTAATCCGCCTGCTTTACCCCCGGACGCGGACGAGCAAGCCCCCAGCGAAGCGCAAACCGGGGCGTCGTCAGTTGCCGCTTCAAGCGACGGGCTCGCCCGAGCGGAAATTTGTATTCGTATTGACCTCGGACTTGGCGCGGACGTGCGATGCGTTGCCCGAGAAGATCTGCCGTCGCTCCTTGACCGCACGCTCAATGACGCGAGCGGCGGCCCCGCTGAAATGACGTATACGTCTCCAACGGACAACGCTACAGCGCCGATGGTGCGCAACTGCCGGAACTATCTCGCGCTTCGGCAGAAAGGCTATTTCGCGGCGACTTCGATGGACATGCGCCGGGAAGCATTTTTCAAGCGCGCTTGCGGCGCGATCAAGGCGCTTGCAAAGGCATCCACGCCGTCTTCTTCAAATTTTCCGAACGATCGTCTGTCTAAGGAAGACACGGAAACGCTAGCGCGCAGCGGACAGTTCCGTTTCGGTCCAGACGACGGCGCCCCGCAGGCTGCGGCGCAATCGCTCGACATTGGATTAGACCAGCCGGGCGAAGGGATTTGGCGTTATTCCACGGTCACAGAGGAAGTTACGCTTCAGGAGATCGCCTTCGCAGATTTCAATAACGACCGGATTGGCGACGTTCTTGTGTTCGTCAACGCAGCGGCCCGCGGGGGTACGGCTTCAGCCAGCATTCTCGGATATGTTGAAAAAATTAGCCCCGCCGCGCCGCCATCTTTCAGCGCCATTACGGACTGAGCGGCGCCGGAACCGCCCAATTATCGATAAGGCGCGTTCGGCCGACGACGACTGCCGCGAAAACGCGCGATTCGCGTTCGAGTGGTCCCTCAGGCGCAAGAGCCAAATCCGCTGCTGCGCGAACTTCAAAATAATCGATGGTTGAAAAGCCAGCGGCTTCAAGTTTGGTGCGACCTTCCCGAACCGCGATCGAAGCTGCTTCGCCGCGACCGAGCGCTGCGGCCGTTTCCGCAAGAATGACATTCAGCTTTCCAGCCAGCATTCGCTCCTCTTCGTTGAGATAGACATTTCGGGAGGACATCGCGAGACCGTCCTTTTCGCGAATGATGGGGGCTCCAACGATATCGACGCCCAAGTCAAGATCGCGGACCATGCGTTTGATGATTGCGAGTTGCTGGAAATCTTTTTCCCCAAATATCGCTACGTTCGGCCGGCACTGGTTCAGAAGCTTGCACACAACTGTCGCCACCCCGCCAAAAAAATGCGGGCGGCTGGCGCCGCAGAGCCCCTGCGACAACCCCTCAACGGATACGCTGGTCTGGTAGCCGTCTGGATACATTTCTGACGGATCGGGAATATAAGCGAGGTGGCAACCTGCCTTCTGCAGAAGTTCAAGATCTTGAGCCTCAGTTCGCGGATATGAGCCGAGGTCTTCATGCGCAGCAAACTGGCGCGGATTGACGAAAATGCTCACCACCGTCCGGTCGGCGAGAGAGAGCGCCCGTTTGACCAAGGAGAGATGTCCGTCGTGCAGCGCGCCCATGGTCGGCGCGAATGCGACGCTCAGACCGCTTTTGCGCCAATTATCAACCCGCGCGCGGAGCGCCTTTAAAGTGCGCGCTACCCCCATATGGGAATCGACAGTTGAGGTTGGCATACCCTAATGTCCTTGGTCATATAGTGACGCGGTCGCTTCTGATTCTCGCTGCGGCAGCCGGTGAGGCTAATGCGACAACGTAATGACGGTTTCAAGGCGTTCCATGGGGCGTCCAATGGGAATGCGGCCCGCAAGGGGCGTATAATCCTTGTTGCTTTTTGCGCCGTGCTCGCGGCCGGCTGTTCGACCCTTGGGCTTGACCGGAAACCGGTAACGCAGGATGTGTCGGCGGATTTCGAAGCGGTAGAGCAGCAGATAGCTGCGCTCGAAACCGAATTGACGGCCGTAAAAGCCGAGCGCGACAAGCTATCGGCGCGGTTGGCCCAGCTTGAACGCGAGATAAAACCATCGGAAGTGGTAGCTTCCGCCGAAGTTGCAGAGTTGAAGGATGCGCCGCCCGCGACCATCGCGCCGCGAACAGATCGCACCCCCCCGCCAGCAGCGGCGGTCGTCAGCGCGCCGGGAGAGGGCGTTTCACTGGGCGACGCATCAGCGACTGTCGCTCCGGCCCCGCGGTTGGTCCAGTCCACCCTTTCTTCAAATGACAGGCCGGTGTTCGAAAACGAGGCGACCGGCGAAGAAATTCAGTTATCGAGC
>CAZSBU010000084.1:0-9832 GCA_964605055.1 uncultured Caulobacterales bacterium
TGGCGGCTACCGCAACGCCCAGATCATTCCGTTCAAGACCGCCTATACCGATCCCGCGCTCGACAATTACGTGCCGGTCGCGACAGCGACGCAGATCATCCGCGACAAACTCGCCGCGCTCGCGCTTGAGCCGCGCTGGTCGAAAGCGATTCTCGAAGCAGTCGCCGCGACGCTGGCGGGCGAGACAACGGTCGAACGCTCGGACGTCATGCGCGGCGTCGGTCGCGCGCTTTCGGGTCTCGGCGTGACCGACGGACTGGCCGCCGCCGACGCCTCCACGATCCGTACAGCGCTTGCCGAAGCTCTCGTCGCCGCGCCGCCGCGCGTTGAAGCCGTGATCGTCGCGCGCCACACCGCACAGCCCGATCTCATATGGCGCAGCGAACGCGACCGCTGGAGCCACGACCTGACCGACGCCGCGCTTGCCGACATCCTCGCCGCCGCTCGCGCGGCGGGCATTGAGGCAAGCGATGAAAAGTCTCTGCTGGTGCTGCCTGACGCCGAATTTGTGCGCGCGATCTGGGCCGCCTCTGCGCCGCTTCCTCTCGATGCGGAATTTCCGCTGTTCTTTATCTACACGTCTGGTTCGACGGGCAAGCCGAAGGGCGTTGTCCATGTGCATGGCGGCTACGTCTCGGGCGTCGCGCACACCATGGCCATTGCCTTCGACGCGCGCCCAGGCGACGTGATCTATGTGATCGCCGATCCGGGCTGGATCACCGGCCAGAGCTATATGATCTCCGCGCCGCTGACGACGCGGGTGACGAGCGTGATCGCCGAGGGCGCGCCCGTGTTTCCGCATGCAGGCCGTTTCGCGTCGATCATCGAACGCCACAAGGTGACGATCTTCAAGGCCGGCGTTACCTTCCTGAAATCCATCATGCAGGACCCGCAATCGGTCGAGGACGTCAGACGATACGACCTCGGACGGTTGCGCGCGGCGACCTTCTGCGCCGAGCCGACCTCGCCGTCCGTGCAGCAGTTCGGCATGGACCTGTTGACGCCTTGGTACGCCAATTCCTATTGGGCGACGGAGCATGGCGGCATCGCCTGGACGCATTTTTATGCGAACGCTGACTATCCCCTGCGCGCCGACGCTCACGCGTATCCCCTGCCGTGGATTTTCGGCGACATCTGGCTCGAGAACGAGACGGGCGCCGCCGCCAACGCCGAGGCCCCAACGCCGCACGCTCGCGGACAATCCGATGGCGGCCTCGCCTGGCGCAGCGCCGACCTGAAGGAAAAAGGCGATATCGTCATCACTGCGCCCTACCCCTATCTCGCCCGGACCGTATGGGGCGACGCAGACAACTTCCGCGTCGAAGGCGCAGCCGTCGCGCGCGCCTGGAAAGGCGATGCAGGCCGCTGGGTCAGCGGTTATTGGGGACGGTGGAAAGGCGTCTGGGCCTACACCCAGGGCGATTTCGGCATGCGCCACGCCGACGGATCGTTCTCTATCCACGGTCGCAGCGACGACGTCATCAACGTTTCCGGCCACCGTCTCGGCACAGAGGAAATCGAAGGCGCAATACTGCGCGACAAACAGCTCAATCCGGAAAATTCGCCGATCGGCAACGTCATTGTCGTCGGCGCGCCGCACCGCGAGAAGGGCCTCACGCCGCTCGCTTTCGTGACGCCAACGCCCGGCCGCCGTCTGACGGCGGAAGACCGCCGTCGCCTCAACGAACTCGTGAAATCCGAGAAGGGGAGCCTCGCAACGCCCGCGGATTATCTTGAGGTGTCGCAATTCCCCGAGACGCGCAGCGGCAAATACATGCGTCGCATGGTGCGCGCGCTCGTCGAGGACGCGCCTATCGGCGACGTGACGACGCTGAAAAATCCAGACTCCTTGAAAGAGATCGAACGCGCCATCGCGGACTGGCGGCGCCGGCAGGATCTTTCGGACGCGCAGGAAATTTTCGAGCGCTATCGCTTCTTCCGAATTCAATACAACGCTGTCGCAGACGGAAAGAAAGTCGCGACCGTTTTCGTCGCCAACCCGCCTGTCAACGCGCTGAACGAGCGTGCGCTCGACGAGCTCAACATTATTGTCGATCACCTGTCGCGGCGGTCCGATGTGGCCGCTGTCGTCTTTACCGGCGACGGTTCGGCCTCGTTCGTTGCGGGAGCGGACATTCGCCAGTTTCTCGATGAGATCAAGACGATCGAAGAAGCCCGCGCCTTGCCCAATAACGCGCATTTGGCGTTCCGCCGCATCGAGGCGATGGATAAGCCGTGCATCGCCGCCATTCAGGGCGTCGCCCTCGGCGGTGGTATGGAGTTCGCGCTCGCCTGTCATTATCGCGTCGCTGAACCGTTCGCGCGGTTCGGACAGCCTGAAATCCGATTGTCTCTCTTGCCGGGCTACGGCGGCACGCAGCGCCTGCCGCGCCTGCTCGCCTCGCGCCGCGGCATGGAGGGCCTCATTGATGCGCTCGATCTTGTGCTCGGCGGACGCTCCGTCGACGGAGAGGCAGCCCTTGACCTCGGTTTGATCGACGAAGTGGCGAGTGCGCCATCTGACGCCCTTTCGCTCACCCATGCCCGCGTGCGGGACTATCTCGCGCGGGGCGAGAAAAGCGCCCTTGGCGCAGCGCTTGTCGAGCGCAGGAAACAGATCGCTGAATGGCGCGGCGCGTCCAGGCTCTCGCTCGACGATGCGCTCGACGACGCCCATCTCCAGCGCATCAAATCGCAATCCGCCGGCGCCGGACGCGGGCGCGCCTTCGAGCGCGCGCTCGAAGCGATCCGCACCGGGTGGACCGAAGGATACGAGAAGGGCATGCAACGCGAGGCGACTCTCTTCGCCGAGGCGGTGCTTGACCCCGAAGGCGGCAAGCGCGGCATTCGCGACTTCCTTGAAAAACGCTCCAAGGCCCTGCCGATCCGCCGCAACGGCGTTACACGAAGCGCCGGCAGTGAGGCGCTTGCGAATGAATTGATCGCCAAGGGCGAACTGCTGCCCGTCGGCGCGCCTTTCTTTCCGGGCGTCACGCCTTTGCCGAGATACCAGTTCGCCTTCGGCGTGCCGCGCGACGAGGCGACCGGCGAACCCGCCTTCGGCGAACCGAAGAAAGCAGAGATCGAGCTGATCACGCCGGTCGATCGTCCGGGTCCGAACGATGCGCTCGTCTATGTTCTCGCATCCGAGGTGAACTTCAACGACATCTGGTCGATTACCGGGATCCCGGTTTCCTCTTTCGACAACCATGAGGAAGACATCCAGATCACTGGCTCCGGCGGGGTCGCGCTTGTCGCCGCGCTCGGCGAGGAGGCAAAGCGCGACGGACGCGTCAAGGTCGGCGATCTCGTCGCTATCTATTCCGGAACGACGAACCTCCTGTCGCCGCTCGCCGGCCGCGACCCGATGTTCGCGGACTTCGCCATTCAGGGCTATGAGACAAAATCCGGCTCGCACGGACAATTCCTCGTGACGCAAGCGCCGCAGCTTCATCCGCTGCCGAACGATCTGACTCTTGAGCAGGCGGGCGCCTATATCCTGAACCTCGGCACAATCGTGCGCGCGCTCTTCACGACGCTTGGCATTGAGGCGGGCCGGACGATATTCGTTGAGGGCGCGGCGACCGGAACCGGTCTGGACGCTCTGAAAAGCGCAGCGCGCTCCGGACTGAAAGCGACTGGGCTTGTCTCGAGCGAGGATCGCGCGCGCGCCGTCAAGGCCGCTGGCGCGAGCGGCGCCGTCAACCGCAAGGACCCCGCGCTCGCAACGCTGTTCACCGCCGTGCCGGAAGACTAGAAGGCTGCGCGCGACTGGGAAGCGGCTGGCGAACCGCTCTTGAACGCCTATCGCGATATCAACGACGGCGCGCTCGCCGATTATGTCGTCTCGCACGCGGGCGAGACCGCCTTCCCCCGCTCGTTCCAGCTTTTGGCGCCCGGCGGCAAGCTCGCCTTTTATGGCGCTTCGTCCGGCTATCACTTCACCTTCATGGGCAAGCCGGGCGCGGAAGCGCCCGAGGCCATGCTGCGTCGGGCAAACGCGCGACCCGGCGAGGCGGTGTTGTTGTTCTACGGACCGCGCTCGAGGTATCTCCTCGATCCGATGGGGCTTGAACTCATCGAAGCGGCGCGGCTCGTCGGCGCGCGGACGGTCGTCGCGACGACGACCGACGGTCAACGCGAATTCGTGCAGTCGCTCGGCTTCGAAGACGCGGTCGCCGGCGTCGTCTCGCTGGAATCGATCAAGCGCCGCGAAGGCGACGAGTTCGACTGGCCCGTCACCATGCCGCGCCTGCCGGACGCCAAGAAAGACATCGCCGCTTTCCGCATCGCCGTTCGTTCCTATCAGGACCGCACGTTGAAGCCGTTCGGGGCGGCGGTGGGGCGCGTGCTGCGCTCGCCGGATAATCCGCGCGGCGCGCCGGACATCATTATCGAGCGCGCGGGCGCGGACTCGCTCGGGGTTTCGACCTCGCTCGTCAAGCCGTTCACAGGCCGCGTCGTCTATTGCGAGGATATGACGGGCCGGCGCTATTCGTTCTATGCGCCGCAAGTCTGGACGCGCCAGCGCCGGATCATCATGCCGACCGCGAGCATTCTCGGCACGCATTTGTGCAACGCCTACGAAGTCACGCGCATGAACGACATGATTGCGGCGGGCCTCCTTGAGGCGACGACGCCAACGGTCGTTCCGTGGAAGGATCTTCCCGAGGCCCACCAGGCCATGTGGGAAAACCGCCATGCGGGCGCGACCTATCTCGTCAATCACGCCTTGCCAGCCCTTGGCCTGACCGGGCGCGAGGAACTTTTCGAAGCCTGGGCCGCGGGCGCCGCGCCCAAAGACTGAACGCTGAAGCGATAGAGCGACAACGCCATCAATGACCGGGAGAAACGCATGAACGCCGCATTGACAGGAGACGCCACGGGCAAACGCCTCGCGGGCAAAGTGGCCCTCATAACGGGCGCGGCCGGTAATCTTGGCGGCGTGATCGTGCGCCGTTATCTCTCCGAAGGCGCAATCGTCGTCCTCTCGGGGCGCGACGAAGCGCGGCTTGAAGCTGCGCGCGCCGCCGCCCTCGCCGACACGGGCGCCGACCCGGCGAACGCCTCGATCGCAGTGATGGACGGCGGCTCTCCCGACGATGTGCGCGCCGCGATCAAACGCATCATGGACGAGCGCCGCCGCCTTGACATTGTCGTCAACAATGCGGGGTCGGCCGGCCCGAAACAGCCACTCGGCTCGCTGCCGTTCACGCGCGCCGATCTTCAAGCGCTCGGCGGCAAGGAAACCGAGACTGTCTCCGACGCCATGCGCAACATACTTGGCGTGACGTGGAACGTGACGCGCGCCGCCGCGCCCTATCTCGAACCAGGCGCCTCGATCGTCAATGTCTCGACAATCTTCTCGCGGACGAAATATTATGGCCGGACGGCTTATGTCACGCCGAAGGCGGCGCTCAACGCCCTGTGCGACGCCATAGCGGAAGAACTTGGCGCACGAGGCGTGCGCGTCAACACGATCTTCCCCGGGCCTATCGAGAGCGACCGCATCCGCAACGCCTTTGCGGCCATGGACGCGCTGCGCGGCGACAAGTCCGGATCGACGGGCGCTGAGTTCACCGACATGATGACGCTGGCGCGCGACGTCGCCGGCGGCGCTCCGGTCAAGAGCTTTCCGCGTCCGGAAGATGTCGCCAATGCCTGCGTCTTCCTTGGCAGCGACGAGGCCGGCGCCTTCCATGGCCATGACTTCGACGTCACGCACGGCATGAAGGTCGCCAAGACCTCCGGCTCGACCTGCATCGCCCGGCCGTCGCTGCGCGTCGTCGATGCGGGCGGGCTCTCGGTGTTCATCGCGGCGGGCGACCAGGTGACGGAGGCGCTTGAGATCGCGCGCATTCAGGCCTCTCTCGGGGCTGACGTCATCCTCGGCTTCACGCTTGAAGGCGACGTGCAGGCCGCGCGTTCGGCGATGGACGATGGCGAGATTGACCAGCGCATTCTCGTCGCCCAGTGCGACCGCCGCGACCCCGTTGCGACCGAAGCCTTGCTCAACAAGGGCGGACGCTCCGGCGCGCCTATTTCCAGCGCCATCATCCTTCCGGCTTATCGCGCAGGCCTCCTTGCCGGACCGCTGAGCGAGGCGGGAGACAATGCGGTCAAGGTTTTCCTCGACCACGAGTTGCTCGGCGCCGTTTCGATCGCCAAATCGTTGACGCGCTACTGGAAGAGCCACGCCGATCTCGGCCACGCGCCGCGCTTTGTTTTCTTGACGAACGGCCATTCCGCGACTGGCGGCGCCTATGCGCGCTGCCTCGCTGCGGCGATGGAAGAACTCGCGCGCGTCTGGCGCGACGAGACGTCGGTCGACGTCAGCCACAAGCGGCGCGTCCACGTCGAGTGGGGTAATCAGGTCATCCGGTATGACAATGAAGAGAGCGAGAACCTGAATTTCGCCGCCGCCCAGGCAGCAAGCCTTCTGTTCTCGGAACGAAAAGTCCCGGAAGTAAACCTGCACCTGCCAAAGTCGATCGGAGAAATTACCGGCGCAGCCAAGGCGCTTTCTTCGTTCACGGAGAACATCACCGGGCTGCACCTCGGCAAGGTGGCGCTGATCACCGGCGGATCGGCAGGCATTGGCGGCCAGATCGCGCGTCTCCTCGCCCTTTCCGGCGGCAAGGTGATGATCACGGCGCGCCGCGAGTCCGAGCTTGAAGCCGCGCGCGACCGCATCATCGGCGAGCTTGAGGATATCGGCTATTCGGGCGCTGAAAAGCGAATCCAGACGCTGGCGGGCGTCGATGTCGGCAATCTCAATACGCTGCGCCGCGCCGTCGAGGCGACGATCAAGGCGTTCGGCCGCATCGACTATCTGATCAACAATGCGGGCGTTGCGGGCGCGGAGGAAATGGTCGTCGACATGAAGGTCGACGACTGGCGACGCACGCTCGACGCCAATCTCGTCTCGAACTACGCCCTCATCTCTGAGGTCGCGCCCATCATGCGGGCGCAAGGGTCGGGCTACGTCGTCAACATGTCGTCCTACTTCGGCGGCGAGAAATACGTCGCGGTTTCCTATCCGAACCGCGCCGACTACGCGGTCTCGAAGGCGGGCCAGCGCGCGATGGTCGAATCCCTCGCCGGATTCCTCGGGCCGGAAATCCAGATCAACGCCGTTGCGCCCGGCCCCGTCGATGGCGACCGACTGCAGGGCGTCGGCGGGCGGCCTGGCCTCTTCGAGCGGCGCGGGCGGCTCATCCTGTTGAACAAGCGCCTCAATGCCGTGCACAGCGCGGCGGTGAAGGCGGCGCGGCGCGGGTCGCTCATCACCAACTTCCTCGCCCGCATCGCTGTCAACGATACCGAAGTGCTCGCCAACGATCCGAAGTCGCCGGTCGAACTGCGAGAGCTGGCGGCCAAGTGCAAAGCCGAAGGCTCGCCGGATTGTACGTGGGGCGATTATCTCCTTACGGAAGATATGGCCGCTCGCCTCGTCGACAGGCTGAAACTTGGCGGCGCTTTCCTTGCGCAAGGCTCGGGGCGCATTCCTGCTTCCGATAAATGGCTGGAGCGCACGCCGCCCGACGACATTCCCTTCGTGCCGCGCCGTGAAATCCTGAAAACCGCCAAGAGCGTCGGCGACGGCGTTCTCTCGCTGCTCCATCTCGGCCGCATGCCAACGGAGACGGAAGTCGCGCTGGCCACCGTCTTCTTCCTCGCCGACCGCGCGGCGAGCGGCGAGACCTTCATGCCCTCCGGCGGCTTGAGCCTTGAGCGCTCGGTGACCGAGCGCGAGCTCTTCGGCTCGATCAAGCAAGAGCGCCTCGACGCGATGGCCGGCAAGACCGTCTGGCTGATCGGCGAGCATCTCGTCGAACACCTCGCCGAGGCCGCCCGCGCCTTCATAGAGCGCGGCTCGGTCGCGCGCGTCGTGGTGATTACGCGCACCAAACGCGCCGCCGCTTCCATCGCCAAAGCGATCGGCGAGACGCCGGCGGGCCGCGTTGAAACGCTCGCCAGCGACGGCAATGTCGAGGCGGCGATGGACGAAGCGCTGTCGCGCTATGGCGCGCCGACGACCATCGTCTCGACGCCCTTCTCGGAACTGCCGGACGTCCTCTTCGGCGGTCCGGGTCAGGATCGTCTCGACCCGGCGCAATTCCGCGACCTCGTCGAAGACAACCTCACGCACCACTTCCGCATCTCGCGCAAGGCGGTGCTGCTCGACCACGCCCAGCTCGTGCTCGTCACGCCCGACGTGAAGGAGGGCAGCCGCGACGCCGCCTTTGCGCTCGCCAACATGTTCAAGACGACGCTGCACGCCTTCACGGCGACGCTCGCGGTCGAGAGCGAGCGGCTCGTGCACGACGCGCCGGTCAACCAGATCAACCTGACGCGGCGCGTGCGCTCGGAAGAACCGCGCAACGATGCCGAGCGCGCCGAGGAGATCAAGCGCTTCGGCCGGGCGGTGCTGCTCGCCGGCGCGCCGCTCCCCGATGCGGAAGACTCGCGCTATCGCGCCCGCATCTATCGCGGCATGGCCATTACGGTCTGACGCTTCGGCGCACGGGCGCCCGCCCCGGCGGCGGACGCCTGTCGCAGGGGCGATTTCTCTCGCGATTTTCTCCGCTCCGGCCATTGCGCGCCGCGCCTCCTTCTGTCGAACGAGGGATCATGCGGCCGCCGTCAGGGGTGGGGGATAACTGGCGGGATAAGTGGCGGGATAACTTTATTTTTCCACAGGGTTTTCACCCCAATGGCGCGGGTGGATGGGGATCTTTTCGCGCTATTGGCGAAGGGCCAGATAGCCGCAACGAATGGGCAAAAAATCGCTGTTTTCAGGACCTTGGATGGCCCGGAGCTTGCGAAGCGCCATCCGGCCGGGACGCCGGTCAACTGATCGCGAGCAAATCCGGAGCCCCTTCCCCATGCAAGACCTTCTCGACGCCTCTGCAAAGTTCGGCGCGACGCTGGGCGCGACCGGCGCAGCGCAGCCGATGTCGGGCGCCGAGTGGATTGCGGTCGCGGCGATATTCGTCGTCGTCTACGGCCTGTTCGGCTGGTTCCTGTGGACAATGATGCGCGCCAACCGCGTCGGCCCCCGCGAGCTGAAAGGCATCCGCGAGGCGCTGGAGCGCATCGCCGATCGTCTCGACGCCGCCGCCGGGAGCGCGCGCGCAGAACGTGAAGAATACCCTGAAGACCGTGGCGCCTGGCGGGCGCGCCGCAGGCGATAACAGGATCGCCCCCGCCAACGCTTCGGCGGCGACGCAGGGCTTCTTTTTTTGCCCGAGGCGTCCCATTGATCTGGTTGCAGATTTGCGCTTGCCATCCGCCTGGATACAAATTACGCACCGATAAGTGCCGTTCTGCGGCATGCTGCTGGATGTCTCCAGTCTAATCCCACTGCAAACATATACCGACCTTGCGCCTTGCGTTCTTGCGGTTATCCGCAGGACGAATGGGTTGGATTAGGAAAAGGACGTCCGCAGCGATGGAGCTGCCCTCATTCAAGGCTTTCCGGGAAACCTGGGCGTTCAACCTCAAGGGCGATCTTCTCGCCGGTCTCGTGGTCGCTCTCGCGCTCATACCGGAAGCCATCGCATTTTCCATCATCGCCGGCGTCGATCCGAAAATCGGCCTCTACGCCTCTTTTTCCATCGCCGTCATAACGGCGATTGTCGGCGGGCGTCCCGGCATGATCTCGGCCGCGACTGCAGCGACGGCCGTGCTGATGGTCACGCTCGTGAAAGATCACGGCCTTCAATATTTGCTGGCGACGACCGTTCTCGCCGGACTTCTGCAAATTGGCGCCGGGTTCATGAAGCTCGGCCAGCTCATGCGCTTTGTCTCGCGTTCGGTGATGACGGGG
>CAZSBU010000085.1:0-1683 GCA_964605055.1 uncultured Caulobacterales bacterium
CAGAGAAGGTAGGGCAGCATAAGCGCGCCGGCGAGCGACTTTATGCGGCCGAGAAAAATGACGAGCGCGAGAACCGATAGCCAGAGAACGCCAACCTCCGCCAACGCCCAATCAGGCCGCTTCGCCGTGAAGAACAGCGCGCTCCACAACACATTGACGCAGCCATTAATGGCGAAGAGCGACAAGATCAGCGCTCGTTCGCGGCTCGTCCGGCTCGCGCGCCAGCTGATGACGGCGGCGGCGACGCCTAGCGCGTAGATTGTCGTCCACGCCGGCGCGAAGAGCCAGTCAGGCGGTTGCAGCGGCGGTTTGCGAAGCCCGGCATACCAAGGACCGATATCGGTCAGGGAACCGCCGATCGCCGAAAGCGCGATCGCGCACCCCGTCGCCACTAAAATTGTGACGATCAGGCCAGAGGAGGGCTTTTTGGCATGCGCCGCAGAACCGGTTTTCATGCCCGCGGCGTAGGTCAAAGCCTTTGGGTCGTCAAGGACGGGATCCTTGAGGGGGGCCGGCTAGGGCTGACGGCGGCGCCTGACGGTTCGGCGCGACCATGCCAACGAGATGGGCCATGTCTTTCAGGAAGATCTTCAGATGCGCCATCGGTTCGGGCTTGCCCAATTTCTTGTTCATGTAGGCGTCCCATGTCAGGCGCTGGACGTCAGGATCGCGGCACATGCTGACGAAACGTTCGCGGCGTTTGTCGTTGCGATACCAGAAATGCTGCATTATCCCCAGTATGAAGAATACCTTTCCGTGCTCGGACAGATATCGCCGTCTCGCGCGCGCAAGCGCCTTAGCGTCGCCCGTTTCGAGAAGCTCATCGACTGCTTCCGCCGCAGTACGTCCGCCAACCATGGCGTAATAAATGCCCTCGCCCGACGCCGGCGCAACGCAACCGGCCGCGTCGCCCGCAAGAATAACGTCGCGTCCATTGTCCCATTTCTTCAGCGGACGGAGCGGGATGGGCGCGCCTTCGCAGCGGTGCGTGACGGCGCCGTCAAGTCCCGCATCGGCGCGAAGCTCCGCTACCGCGCCGCGCAACGAAAACCCCTTATGGGCGCTGCCGACGCCGACGCTGGTGCGATCGCCATGCGGGAAAACCCAGGCGTAGAAATCCGGCGACAATCTGCCCTGATAATAAACGTCGCAGCGCGAAGGCTCGAACTTTCCGTCAGCTGACGCTCCGCCTGCCGGCGATTCGATCACTTCATGATAGGCGAACACGAACGGAGCCTTGGCTTCCTCGCCTATCGCCTGACGGCCGACCTGGGAATTCGCCCCGTCAGCGCCAACGACTGCTCGCGCGCGAACGCGCTTCAATCCGTCAACATCGCCTCGTCCCGCGCCTTCAGGGCGATAGACGATAATCGCTGCGCCGGCTTCGTCGCGATCGAGCGACACGAACGTCCCGTTGCGCCGAACGGCGCCAGCTTCTTCCGCGCGTTCGCGCAGGAATTCGTCGAAATGTTCCCGATCGACCATGCCGACATATCCGCCATCAATCGGCATATCGACGCGCGCGCTCGAAGGCGCGATCATCTGCGCGCTCTTCGCCCGTGCGACGATAACGTCGTCGGGAATTTGGAAATCGCGGATGAGGCGCGGCGGTATGGCGCCGCCGCATGGTTTGATCCGCCCGTTTCGGTCAAGCAGCAAGACATGCCGGCCAGCGCGTGCGAG
>CAZSBU010000085.1:1693-7859 GCA_964605055.1 uncultured Caulobacterales bacterium
CCACCAACAATAACGGCGTCAAAAGTTTCGAGATCCGGCGTGGCGCGTTCCATCATCGTCCGTCTCCATCATTTACGTGTTTCATTCAGCCGCCGCCGGTTGTTTGGCGAGCGACGACGTTGCGGGTAAGGCGGGCAAGGCGCTTGCGCGTGGCGAAGTCTGACCAACGCGAATGGCGAGCCAGGATGCAACGACAAACACCGCTGCCTGGATCGCAAAGACAACGCTGAACGCAGGGGCCGGCGCGCCGAAGATCGCGCGCGCGCCGTCGAGCGCGGCCGCGCCGAGAAAACCGCCAAGCCCGAAGGCAATCGCCTGCGAAGCGCCCCATAGGCCCATGCGCGTCCCTTCGCGGCCCTCCCGCCCCTCGCTGGCGAGCGTCATCATTGACCCTATGGCGGCGACGGCGAACGCCCCGTTGGAAACGCCGAGCGCAAAGAGAAGCGGAGGCAGCGGCCAGAGCGGTTCGCCGCGCGTCGCAGCCGCAGCAGCCGCGGCGATCATGAGAAGCGCTGCAGCCGAAGCAAGACATCCGCCCGCCGCCCATGCGCGCATGAACGCTGCGCGAGAGCGCCCGACGCGCGTTGCGACGATCGCGGTGACGATCATCCCAAGCAGGACGCCGCCATTTTGCACGCCAGAAAGGCTCGTCGACTGACCTGCGGTCAACCCGTACACGAGACCAGCGAAAGGTTCGAGGATCAGGTCGGGCGCGCTGTAAGCGAGCATCGATACAAACACGAACAATGTAAACCGGCGCACTGGCCCTTCGGTCCACACTTCCGCCAGCACACTTTGAAAGTCGCGGCGCGGCGCGGGAATAACAGCGTTACGCTCATTCGCAATAGGCATGCCGCCAAGAACTCGGGCAGGTTCGATTCCGCCGACGGCGACAAACGCAAGCGTGAATGCGGCAAGGCCAATGGCGGCTGCGACGATAACGAGGCGAGGCAGTGAAAACGGATCAAGCATCGCGCCAGCAACAAGGGCGGTGACAACAAAGCCAACGATCATCATGATCCAGACGATCGCCGCCGCCGCCGCCTTTCGCTCCGGCGCAACGCGCCCGGCGAGTAGCGCCAGAAGGCTCGTTCCAGACGCGCCGACGCCAACGCCAATCATCAGATAAGCGATAATTCCTGCGGCAAGACCAAGCCAGAATGAGGAGGCCAGAAGCAGTGTGGCGAACGCTGCGCCGACGCCGCCAAGGGCGAGAACGGCCATGCCGCCGATAATCCACGGCGTTCGCCGACCGCCCATATCGGAGCCAAAGCCAAAGCGCGGCCGCAAGATCTGGATCGCGTAGTGCCAACCGACAAGCGCCGCCGGCAGCATGGCAGGCAGGGAAAGCTCCACCACCATGACCCGATTGATCGTTGTGGTCATCAGAACGACGATCGACCCCAGAGCCGCCTGAACAAGCCCAAGGCGGGCGATGCCGACCCAGGAAAGGTAAGGCGCGACGGGCGCTGCGGGGCTCACGACGCAACCCCCGGGACCGGTACGGCGTTCAAGCCGCGAACGGCAAAGGCGCTCGCCATCATGCCGAGCACATAAAGCGACGTGCCCGTTGCATTATACCATGGGGCCCGTGCGCGCGGATCGGCGAGGAGGCGGCGCATCAACCAGAATTGCGCCAACAAGAGCGCGGTGACGATTGCCGCGTGAACGGGACGCCCGACGGCCGCAAGGCCCGCAATCACGACGATCTGGGGCGCCGCCATGACGAGGCAGGCAAAGCGCGCAGCGCGCTCCGGACCCAGTTGAACCGGCAACGACCGCACCCCCATGCGCTTGTCGCCTTCGATCGATTTGAAATCATTGAGCGTCATGATGCCGTGGGCGCCGATCGAATAGAGGACGGCCAGCGCGACGACTGGCCACGCCGGCGCAGCGCCAAGCAGAACAGCAGCGCCTGTGAACCAGGCGACGCCTTCATAGGAAAATCCCACCGCCGCATTGCCCCACCAGCCATTCATCTTCAGGCGCAGCGGCGGCGCGGAGTAAGCCCAGGCGAGCGCGATGCCGACGACAGTCGCGGCCAGCGCCCATGGTCCCAGTAGCGCGCCCATGCCGAGCGACAGAGCGGACCAGATGAAGGCGATGTAGAGGCCCCATCGACCCGGCATCCGACCCGACGGGATCGGACGGTTCGGCTCGTTGATGGCGTCGACGTGCCGGTCATACCAGTCGTTGACGGCCTGACTGGCGGCGCATACGAGCGGGCCGGCAAGGATTATCCCGCCAGCGATAAACGCCCACCGGCCCTGCGGCGAGGCGCCCGAGGAAATCGCGCCGCAGCCGAACGCCCACATTGGCGCGAACCATGTGATTGGCTTGAGAAATTCGGCGACGGTGGCAAGCGACGGCCTTTGGATAGGCGGACTACTATCTGAAACGCCATCGGACCGTGCGTCGCCAGCCATCTCATCAAGAGACGGCTGCGCCGAGGAAACCTGTGTCTGCGTTACTGCGTGCATCTCTCGAAATACTAGAAATGACACTGCTGTCTGTCAATTCAAATTGACACTTCTCGATGGTATTTGCTTCCGTCTGCACGACGCATCGATTGCGCGACACAAATTGCGCGAAAATCGGGATAGCGGTACGGGATTGCGCCCTAACCTTCGCCAAGGCCGAAGCGTTTTAGCTTCGAATAAAGGCCCTGGCGGCTAAGCCCGAGCATCTCCGCCGCAGACGCGCGGTTATCGCCCGTCATTTCGAGGGCGGCCTCGATGCACAAGCGCTCGATCAAGTCGGTTGATTCGCGAACGATGTCTTTCAGGGCAACGCGGCCGACGAGTCCCGTTAACTGGTCGACAGACGCGGGCAGCTCTTCGCCGATTTTGACCCCGGTTTTCGGGCGACGCGCGACGCTGCGAATGGCGAACCCATAGGCGGCCGATTCCCCCGGCGGCACGAGCACAGCGGAAATTTCGATATCTTCCGTAGCGCCGAAACGGTCGCGAAGCACCGTCGCAAAGTTACGAACCGCGCCGTGGCTCTTGAGGTTGGAAACCAGAACGTTGAAGTCCGTAGATGATCTGCCCACGAAGCGCGAGACGAGTTCGCCGAGAGCCTGTCGCTCGGCAGCGAGCTGGGTCAGTTCAAGGAAAGACTTGTTGGCGGCAAGGATGCGCAGGTCAGGCCCCGTCGCAACCAACCCGTCTGGAAGCGTCTCCAATATTCCGAGAAAATGCGCAGCGCTTTCGGGCGAAGCGCTGACGCGATCGACGACGAGGCGCGCGACAAGCCGCGTTTGACCGCCATGGCGGAACGCCGATGCGAGCACCGCGCACTCTGCTCCCCGCGACAGGCGCGCAACGATTTCATCTGCCCGCCCTGCCGCAATGGCGGTGGCGAGGCCGATTTCGACGGGCCGTCGCGCCGACTTTTCAAAAATTTCAGCGAACGGTTCGCCCACCAACGAAGACGCCGACCGATTGACGAGTTCTGCGCCAGCGGGATTGACCTCGTCGATTTCCAGAGTCGAAGCGTCGATGATGAACACCGGCTCGGAGATTGTCTGAAACAGCAATTGATACCGCGACTCGGCCTGGCGCAGGCGCGCATAGTCGCGCTCGAGCTCCTGCTGCGCCTCCATCAGGCGCTGCTGCATCGCGGCGACCGTGCGCAAGTCGCGGCCTAAGGCGATGACGCGATCTTCGGCGGCGTGAACGGCCGTGTATCGCACCGGGATGTCGAGACCCTGCGGCGAAGGGTGGTTCACCTGGCGCCAGTGAGCGGACTGGCCGTCGCCCTTTAATAGATCTTCGATTTTCGGTCGACTTTCGACCGTGACGGTTTCAACCCAACGTCGACCGCGCCAGGTTTCGCATCCCTCGCGCGACAGGTCCTCGCTTCCAAGGGCTATGTCTTTGATGACGCCGTTATCAAGAATGAGCGCGATATCGGCGGCCGAAGCGATGATCCGGCCCGCTGTTTCAGCATCGAGATCGGAGAGAAAGCGCTTGGCGTTCCGAAAGGGGACCGTGGCTGCCGTACTCGTCGTTACGCCCATAAACGCTATAATTCCCGTTATCGGAGACGGCCGCTTTTCGAAGCGACGCCCGAACCGGCGATTAATTGCGCGCCAAGCGACGCCGCCAACCGAGGATCGCCGGTTGTTGCGTCGGCGCCAACTTTTCTGGCGAGGTCCGGGTCTTCAGAAAACAATCGTCCACCGACGATCACTGACACGTTCTTGTTACGCGACGCCAGTTTGAGCGATGCAATCTCTTCGGCGATTGTCGAGGCCAATACGCCAGTGCTTGCGGAAATGCCGATGAGATCGAACCATTCGCGGCCGACAAGATGGCGCAGATCGTCGAGAGAGGTTGCCGGATCGCACCAGACGGACCATCCTTCGCGACGGAAGAATTCCGCTACCATGACCACGCCGAAGACGTGCTGTTCACCGACGGCGGTCGTCAAAAGGACGCTTGGCGCTTCCTGCGACACCGTCAGTTCGTTTTCATACTGACTGCTCTGCTCGCGCAGCACCTGATGCAGACGGCAGAGGCCAATCGTCACGTCGGTAAAATCGCAAAGGTCCTCGTCCCACAGATCGCCGAGCCGACGCGCCGCGCCGCTCAGGAGATCAAGGAAAATGGCTTCGCGGGGTACGCCGCGATCGATAAGAGCCGCAATGAACGATCGGCATGCGTCGGCGCTGCCATTCATTACAGTCCACAGGAATCGTGTGCGCTCTTCTTCAGTCGGAGAGAGTTCTTCAAATCCGCCGGGCGCGCCTAAAAGTCCGCGTCCGGACTGATGGACCAACAACAGGCGGGGAATAATTTCGCCTTCGATCGTTCGAACGAGTGCGTTCATGCCTACCGCGACGGCTTCTTCTGATTTGGCGCGCGGAGCCTTAAATCGTTCGCTTAATCGTATGAACGGCGATACTGCGCGATCTCGCCAATTATCAGCCGCCCGCTCGGCGTCGCCGCCGAGGTTTTCATTCCTGCCCAATTCCGACATCGCCCATCCTTTCAGGGGCTTGGCGGCCTTCCACTGCCGTTGTCGCAGCGCAGGCTCGACCACTCGAACGCGTCTCGGCCGGGAACGCAGCCGCATCGCCGCACTTGAAACCGCGCCGGTTCGGACCGCGCAGTGCGCGAGAATGACACTTTGATATGTCAATGCCGGAGCCTGTCAGTTTCTATAAATTTCGGCAAGATGGTTTGGGTCGAAAAACGGTTCACTTGGGAAAAACCGCCGCGTCTGCGTTGACCCTGCGAAAAGGTGCGGGGAGCATTCGCGACGGCGGCTTTTCTGGGCCCAACTGAGCTCCGCACGACTGGCTTTGCGCGATCGGACGCGGCGTTAAATCGCCGATAAAAAGAATCGATTGCGCGGCCTGACGGAATAGTAACGCCGGCTACGGTGACGCACACACGGCTCGCTTGCCGAGGCGGCGGCGAATTTTGTCGTCCAGAGCAGGTTGTTTCGGCCCCAGTCATCTCTTTCCTCTTTCGCGCGAACCGGGTCGCTGGGACATGCGGACGCGCTTCTTCGCGCGGGCACTATAAAGACACGTTTGCGCACTGCGACGCAGATGTCAACAAAATTGGACGTCCACGCAACTTGACACTTCTGATGTTGGGCGGTTAACTTCGGGTCATAGAGAAAGCCTTTCTGGGACCGGATAGATGCAATTGACGCCTCGCGTCGCCTCGACAGCAGACACGTCACCCACCGGGGCCACTCGCCCACCGGTTTACACCCCTGAACAACGTCGTCGGCGCGATGCGTCTCCATGGACCCTCGTTCAAGGCGTACTAGCGCCCGTCCAGTTCCTTGTTTTCCTGATCAGCCTCGCGCTCGTTTTGCGCTACCTCGCAACCGGCGAAGGCCTTGCCGTCGCGACCGTTTCGGTCGTCATCAAAACGCTGACGCTTTACGCCATCATGATCACCGGCGCCGTTTGGGAAAAAGACGTATTCGGCCGGTATCTCTTTGCGCCTGCTTTCTTCTGGGAAGACGCGTTCTCGATGCTGGTGCTCGCTCTGCATACGGCCTATCTCGCGGCCGTGTTTTTCAGCATCGGCGGGCCTGAAGCCCAGCTATATCTCGCGCTAGCCGCCTATGCCGCTTACGTCATTAATGCCGTGCAGTTCGTGGTGAAACTAGTCGCCGCCCGGCGCGAAGCGCGTGAAGGAGG
>CAZSBU010000085.1:7869-9759 GCA_964605055.1 uncultured Caulobacterales bacterium
GAAGCGCCGGCAAGAACCGTTCTGAACGAAGACATTCGAATCGACGACGACCTGGTTGTCGGTCGTATGGGAGGCGCGGCATGACGACCCTTATCAGTCTTGCCGATCGCCCCGCAGGCCCGGCCGCAGGCTCCTGCGCCGCCCCACCGGCAAAGGCCATTCTCCGCGAACGCGGGCAGCGCGAAGTTTTTTGCGGGCTGACCGGCATCATCTGGCTGCATCGCAAAATGCAGGACGCCTTCTTTCTTATCGTTGGGTCGCGCACATGCGCCCACCTGATGCAATCCGCCGCAGGCGTCATGATTTTCGCCGAGCCGCGTTTTGCCACCGCAATCATCGACGAACGCGACCTTGCCGGATTGTCTGACGCCAATGACGAACTTGACCGCACGGTCGCGCGCCTTCTGGCGCGGCGGCCTGACATCAAGATGCTGTTTCTGGTCGGGTCATGCCCGTCAGAAGTTATCAAACTCGATCTGTCGCGCGCCGCGCATCGTCTTTCGGCAAAATATACGCCGAACGTCCGTGTTCTGAACTATTCGGGAAGCGGCATTGAGACGACCTTTACGCAAGGCGAAGACGCCTGCCTCGCCTCCATGGTCCCCGAGCTTCCCGCACTGCGCGAAGCTGGCCCCTCGCTCCTCGTCGTTGGCGCGCTTGCCGACGTCGTCGAAGACCAGTTCGCCCGCCTTTTCGAAGCGATGAACGTGCCCGTTCGGTTTTTCCCGGCGCGCCGCTCTGACGATCTGCCGCCAGTTGGCCGAGACACGCGCTTCCTTCTTGCGCAACCTTTCCTCGCCGAAACAGCGCGGGCGCTTGAAGAACGCGGCGCAACGCGCCTTCCCGCCCCCTTTCCGCTCGGAGCAGAAGGAACAACGCTTTGGCTCAAAGCCGCCGCAGACGCCTTCGGCGTTAACGCCGATGTCTTCGACGCAGCGACGCAGGCTGGCGCAGCGCGCGCTCGTCATGCTTTGGCGCGGCACAAGGAAACGCTCGAAGGAAAAAGCGCCTTTTTCTTCCCGGATTCCCAGCTTGAACCACCGCTCGCCCGTTTCCTTCACCGCGAGCTTGGCATGCGCCTGATTGAGGTCGGAACGCCGTTCCTCCACCGCACGCACCTGGCCGAAGAACTCGCTCTTTTGCCTGCAGACGTTTTTCTCTCGGAAGGGCAAGATGTTGACCGCCAGCTCGACCGAGCGCGCGCGGCCCGACCGGACATCACCGTGTGCGGACTTGGCCTCGCCAATCCTCTGGAGGCAGAGGGCCTCACGACCAAATGGGCGATCGAACTCGTGTTCTCTCCCATCCAGGGCTACGAACAGGCTGGCGACCTTGCCGAGCTGTTCGCGCGCCCGCTCAATCGCCGCGCTAGGCTGAAGGTGTAACGCCATGCAGCTGACGGTCTGGACATATGAAGCGCCGCCGCATGTGGGAGCGATGCGAATCGCGACCGCCATGGAAGGGCTGCACTATGTTCTGCACGCCCCGCAAGGCGACACCTACGCCGATCTTCTGTTTACGATGATTGAGCGCCGGACAAAACGCCCGCCGGTCACCTATACGACGTTTGAGGCGCGTGACCTTGGCTCGGACACGGCAGAAATTTTCCAGCGCGCCGCGCGCGAAGCCTATGAGCGCTTTTCACCGCAGGCGATGATCGTTGGAGCTTCTTGCACGGCGGAATTGATCCAGGACGATCCTTGCGGGCTCGCCAAGGCGCTGGGACTCCCGATCCCGGTTATCCCGCTTGAACTCCCAGCGTATCAGCGCAAGGAGAACTGGGGCGCGTCTGAAACGTTTTATCAGATCGTTCGCGCCCTTGCCGGCGCGGCGCCTGAGAAAATGTCGGCGTCGACCGGCCGCCCCTCGTGCAACATCCTCGGCCCGACC
>CAZSBU010000086.1:0-9654 GCA_964605055.1 uncultured Caulobacterales bacterium
CTTAAGCAACGCAACTCCTATCACGTCGCTGCGACCGGCCCTGCGGCGTTTAATCCGGTTAACCGCGCCTTACCCCACATTCTCCGTCGTTGAGGGCCCGGCCGGCTTCGGCAAGCGCGGCGTGGGCGGCGGCGGTGCGGTCGGTCGAGATGACGTTGACGCCCGTCGCGGCGATTTGACCGTAACGCGCCTCGTCGCCGGTTTTCTCAATCTCGACGTCAATACCGGACCTGCCGAGCGTGCCGAAGATGACCTCAACGCCTCGGTCGGCGAGCGCGCGATTGAGGCGCGGGGCCGGGGCCTCGGCGCCTGTAAAGGCGACCATGCGGTTGACGGGAACGCCCGCCGCGAGGGCGCGGTCGAACTCCTCTTCGCTTCGCACGGAGACCGAAATCATTGTCTCAGGCGCGAGACGGTGAAGGAGGGACGCCTGCGCCAGCGTATACGCGATGTAGACGACGCGATGTTCCGCAGACTGACGACGGACTTCTGCGATGACGTCTTCAAAGCGCGCGGCCCGCTTGAAATCAATCTGCAAGATCGTCCGGTCTTTAAAGCGCGCCAGCGTTTCATCGAAACGCGGCGGCCGGGCGCCGGTCGGCTGGCCGTCTGCGTCACGCAGCCGAAGGGCGGCAATCTCGCTCCAGGCGAGATCGGTCGCTGGCCCGGTTCCAGTGGTCGTGCGGTCCAGCGTCTCGTCATGCATCAGGTAAAGGACGCCGTCGGCTGACGTCGTCACGTCGATTTCCACCAAAGCCGGCGCCGCAGCGAGGCTTTTTTCGATGGCTTCAATACTGTTTTCGAGCGAAGCGCCGTCGGCGATGCCGCGATGAGCGGCGACGAGCGTGGCCCCCGCCTCGCGAACACAGTCGAAAAAGTCGTTTATCCCATCCGGTCCGGGCGGCGTCTCAATGCGCCATGAAGAGGTTTGCGGGGCGCCCCCATCGAGGCGATCATCCGCCGCCTGTTGCTCAAGCGCTGTCGGCGCTGCTTGCGGCGCGGTGTTCTCAATATCCGGCGCGCAGGAGGCGAGAATCACGGTCGCAAACGGAAACAGCTTGAACATGGAGGAGACGGACATGGTGCAAAGCGCTCGTCTGGCCGGTGTGCGTGTGCTGAAAACGATGAATGATTTATGCGCGCTGCATCGAACGAGCAAGCATGTGGTCAGTTCACAAGGCCAAGCGCTTTTTCAATCTCGCGCCAATCGACTAATTTGAAATTTTGCGGGGCTTCGCCCGCGTCGTTGAAACCGTCTTGCACAACGAACAAGCCGCGCGGAAAAACCGGGCTGAGTGTCGCCGCAGTCGCCTCGATGCCGTCTGTTTCAAATGCGCCGTCGATGTCGCCGGCTGCTCCGCCGCCATCAGCTATTGCGAAATTGCCGATATATTCGTTTCTGCCTTCTCGTTTGTAGACGAGGAAGAGATTATTTCCCTGAGAAGAGGCGATGAGATAACCGTTGTCAGGCCCTGCAGCGTAAATCGCCAATCCCTCGACGTCTGCCGCAAGCCCAGTCTCGGAGCGGACGTTGTCGACTTGTACGGGCAAGGCAAATTTTCCGGAGCTAAAATCTGCTCTCCAGATGCCCACGTCTTCTTCGCCGACGTACAGTGTCTGCTGCGCGTCATCGAAAACGCAGCCCTCAAGCTGGCCGGTAAAGGCAAGACGCGCCATTTCCCGGCCGCTTGAAAAACCGTCAATGGCGTAGGCGACGACCTCGCCTGTCTTGTGGGTGACAAATGCCGTTAGCGCGTCGGCGACAAGCCCGAGGCATATGCCGTAAGGCTCCGTGATGGCTGAGGGAAAGGACCCGGCCGTCTCGATGACGCCATCCGCCGAAATTCTGAACAGCGCGACACTATCGTCTGTGCGATTGCTGGCGGCTGCGACATCGCCCGTGAATTGCTGGACGGAAACCCCTTGACGCACATCGACATTATTGAGTCTGCCAACGGGCAGGTACTGCTTGACCGCGCCGTCAAGGCCGTAAACGTAAAGGCCAGACTGCTTTTCCGTTCCGAGAATAAGACTGCGGGTCGGATCGGAGGCGTTGATCCAGATTGCAGGGTCATCGGCTGCGTCGCCGCGCGAGACGACTGGCGTTGTCTCGACGGCGGCGGTGACCAGCAGGCCTGGCGGCGTCGGCGCTGGGCCGTCGCTGGCGCAAGAAACGCAGAGCAAGCAGTAAAAACCGGCGACCAATCTGCAGTTCATGAGTTCCACTGTTTTAAAGGTCGCTTAAGGGTAGCGGATGCCGTCAGTACACAAACTGAACGCCAAAGCGCGCCGACCAGCCATATTCCTCATATTGAGCGTTGAGGCGTCCAAATCCGTCGGGGCGCACGGAAGCGACAAACGGGCGGTTATTGACGTTTTTGGCTTCGGCGAAGATCTGGAAGCGGTCCGTCAACTGATATTTGCCCGCGACGTCGAGCTGGATGTGGCTATCGACGATGCGGTCGAGAGCGTTGCCGTCGGCGTCTTCTGACGACCCGACCTCATCAAGGAACTGGTCGCGGTATGTCGTGGCGAAGCGGAGGTTCAGCGGTCCGCGCTCATACCCGATAATGCCTGTAGCGACGTGGCGCGACTGGCCTGGCAGCGAGATCTGGCGGCCGTCGTCGAGCGTCGCCTCGCTATCGATAAACGTATAGTTCGCGGATACGATGAAATTGCTGAGTAGGCCGGGCAGGAAATCGAGCGGCTGTTGAACCGTCGCCTCGATCCCTGTGATGCGCGCGCTTGAGAGGTTCTCGAACGTTGAGACCTCGTCGAACAATACGCCATTGATCTCCTGGCTTGTCTGCACTGGCGCAATGAAGTCATCGATGCTCTTCCAGAAGAAGCCCACCGACAGAAGCGAGGTTTGTCCGGGGTACCATTCAAGCGTTGCGTCGATATTGTCAGCGCGCTGACGGTTGAGGTCTGGATTGCCAGCCTCGGCGGCGAGGTCTTCGCCCTGTTCGATGGCGATGCGGGGGGCGGCCGCCTCAATGTTCGGGCGGGCCAGAGACTTGTAATAGCCGAAGCGCGCGACGACGGAATCGGAAACGTCCCATTTAACGTTCACGCTTGGCAGCACGTCCGTGTAGCTGTTGCGCGCTTCGACCGGCGAAGTGAACACGCGCACGGCCTCAAGGATCGTTTCGTCTTCGTCCGCGTCGAATTCAAATTCGACGTCTTCGGCGATTAGCGTGCCGGGCGTTGCCGGCGGCGGGATGAGGTCGTTCGGATCGAGCGTGCCGGTGACGTCGCCGGCGAACGCGTCTTCAAATTCCTGAACCAGAACGTTATTCCCGAAGGCGCTGTAATCCGTGTGCTCGACGCGCACGCCTGCGACGACGCTGACGCGCCCGCCAAAGGTGCGCTGGGCGAGCGCGTAGCCCGCGTAGATATTCTCGCTTGCGGAATAGCTCGAGAGCGAGGACTCAATGGCGCTATCGATTTCGTTCAATTCGAACTGGCCCTCGTTCGCCGTGAAGAAGCTGGCGAAGGCGCGAGGATCGACCGACGGATTAATGCGGTCGAGTTCGAACGGAACGTCGGCGGCGACGTCGGCGAGGATCAGATCGTCGCCGTCGAAGCCGTCGAATATCAAGATCTCTTCATTTAGAAACTTATCGCGCAGGCGAACCTTGCCGCCAGTCTGGAAATATCCCGGCGCGCCGAAAATGTCGGTGTCGTAGCGAAGGTTCGCCGTGAAGGCGAGTTCGTCGTCTTCGGTGAGGCCGTTGGTCACCTCATATTCGTCGAACTCGTAATTTCCGGCGTCGAAAAACTCCGCTTCCGCAGCGGCGTCCGGGAAGGCGAGGCGCGGAATGATCGAATTGGAGACGTCGACCCCGAAGAGACCCTCTTCGAATTCGGCGGCGTAGGTCGCCGTGTTGGCGCCGGGTTCGGTTTCATCCGCGAACGAATAAGCTGCCGACCAGTCGAACGAGAATTGCCCGGCGGTGTATTCGGCGCCGCCGACAACGGAGAAAATCGTCTGCTCCTCGAAGCGCGAGCGCACGGCGCGCTGGACTTCGACCGGGCCGTCTTCCGATGCGTTGACGACCGCGAGGCTTCCGGTGCTGGCGCCGGCGTCGAACGCCGCATCGCCAAATACGGTAGCTGTTGTTGAACGGAATTCGTCATCGCTGAAGTCGGAATAGATACCGCGCACATAGAAACGGACCGCATCAGTCGCCTGATAGTCGACGTTCAGCGCGCCAGTGAGGCGTTCGCGGCGAATGATGTAGTCGCGCTGTTCCAGTTCTTCCGGATAGGCGAGGCTGCCCTCAAAGAGATAATCCGGGCCGCCGACCTCGACGTTTTCCGAGCCGAAATCGCGACGCTGCCAGGCGAGCGACCCGGCGACGCCGAGCTTGCCGTTGAGGAAGCGGTTGGCGGCGACCGCCGAATAGCGGTGACTGAAGTCCTCGGTCTGGTTGGCGTAAAGGCCAGCCGCCTTGACCTTGAAAAGCAATTCGTCCTGATCGAGACCCGACAGCGTGCGGATCTCGACATTGCCGCCGATGGAGTCCGCGTCGATGTCCGGCGTCAGCGATTTGGTGATGACGACGGCTGAAAGAATGTCGCTGTCGATGACGTCAAGCGGCGTTTGGCGCGCGTCCGCCTCTGGCGAAGGGATGCGGACGCCGTTGATCGTCGTCGAAACGAAATTGGGGTCCGAACCCCGGATCGAGACGAAGCGCCCCTCGCCCTGATCGTTCAGGATGTTAACGCCCGCAGCCCGGCGCGCGGCCTCTGCAACGTTCTCGTCCGGCAACTGACCGATCGCGTCCGACGACAATACGGTAATGACCTTGTCGGAGGCCCGCTGCTGGCTGAGCGCCGAGTTGAGCGCGCCGCGCTGGCCGTAAACGAGGATGTTGTCGGCGAGCGCAAGGTCTGCGCCGATGGCGAGTTCAGGCCGCGCGATGGAGGCGTCCGTCTCGAGCGTCACGGGGAAAGATTGCTGATCGGCGCCGATGTAGGTGACGAGTAGGGTGTAGGAGCCGGGGGGAAGCGTCGCTATGCGGAACCGTCCGTCGCGGCCCGCCGAAACCGTTTGCCCCGTCTCGACAACGCGCACGATGGCGCCGTCGAGCGGCGTGCGGCCAGAGCCGTCAGTGACGCGGCCCTCGATGACGGCGGCCTCGGCGGCGCTCATGACGCCGAGCGCGGTGGCGAGCGCGATCGTCGAAACTTTGGCGAGGCGGAGCGAATTGCGGCGCATAAAATCCCCCTGTTATCAAGCTGCATTTATTTACGCGCGCCATGACGCGGCGATGACAGGCGCATGACCGAATTGTTACGGCTTCGTTTGAGGGTATCCGCGTTGCGCCAACGCCTCAGCCTTGTGCTTAAGCCTACGCGCAGGTCGCCCGTAAGGCGCGCTTGATCACGGCGTCAGCACGATCGCCCCGATCGACGCGCCGCCTTCGAGCGCGCGATGGGCTTCGGCGACCTCAGCGAGTTTGAGGCGGGCGGCGATCTTTGGCGCAACAGCGCCGCTCGAAATGACTTCCCATAACGCGGCGGCCATCGCGGGCATGCGCTCGGGCGTTGCGTAATGCATGAGCGAGGGCCGGCGCAGGCCGAGCGAGCCGCGCCGCGTCAGCTCTAGCGGCGCAATCGCGGGAACCGGCCCCGACGCGTTGCCGAACGTGACCATGAGCCCGCGCAAGGCGAGGCTGTCGAGGCAGGGGCCAAAGGTCGCCGCCCCGACGCTGTCATAGGCGACGTCAACGCCGCGTCCGTTCGTCACGGCGCGCACGGCGCCGGCAAGATCGTCGGTCTGTGAGCGGACGATCACGGTTTCAGCGCCGGCGGATCGCGCCGCGTCGACTTTCGCCTCTGACCCCACGACCGCGATCACGCGCGCGCCAATATGATTGGCCCACTGACAAAGAAGGAGTCCGACCCCGCCCGCCGCCGCGGTTACGAGCGCAGTCTCGCCGCGCCGGAGCGAATGGACGTCGCGGACGAGCATGGCGACGGTCAGGCCCTTGAGGAACGCGGCCGACGCGATCTCGTCGCTGATCGCATCGGGAATGGCGGCGGCGCGCGACGCGGGAAGCGCGATCTCCTCCGCATAGGCGCCGGCGCCGGAATAATAGGCGACGCGCTGGCCGACGGCGAAAGGCGCGCCCTCGCCCGCTTCAGTGACGACGCCTGCGCCGTCCGACCCGAGAATGGCGGGAACGGCGATGGGATAAAGCCCCGTGCGCTGATAGATGTCGATGAAGTTGACCCCGATCGCCGCGTTCCGCACACGTATTTCGCCGGGGCCTGGTTTTGGAAAGGGAACGTCCTTCAGTTCAAAGCCTTCCGTACCGCCGACGGCGTTGAGGACGATGGCGCGCATGCAATTCTCCCGTTCTGATGGGGTCAAAGGCGCGCTCTCGTTGCCGCGCCGTCGCTGTCGGCTTATATGGGCCAAAACGCCCGCGCGGCGAACAGGAAAGAGCGGCCCCATGCGCCTGACGATCGACATCGACTGCACGCCCCAAGAAGCCCGCGCGTTTTTCGGGATGCCGGACGTCGAACCCATGAACACGATGATTGTCGATGAGATGACGCGCCGCGCGCGGGAAAACCTCGACACGCTCGCAGATCCGGAACGCCTCATCTCCCAGTGGCTGACTATGAGCGGCAAGAGCATGGACGCCTTGCAGGGCTTGTTCGGCGCAGCGATGGCCGGCGCGGCGGGAGCGGCCGCAAAGAAGAAATAGCGTCCATGACACCATCCGACCGGCAGGCAGGCCGCCTTGGCGCAAACGGGCCGGATGTCATCTTCGCCCGCGCCTCGGGCGCCGGGAAGTCGGGCGTCGCCGTCTACCGCCTGTCCGGCGCCGACGCATTTGACGTCGCCGCGCGCCTTGCGGGCCGGCTCCCGAATGTCCGCCGGGCGTCCATGCGGAAAATCCACGGTGTGGACGGCTCACTCATTGACGAAGGGCTCGTTTTGCGCTTCCGGGGCCCGTGCAGTTTCACCGGCGAGGACGTCGTCGAGCTGCATCTGCATGGTTCAAGGGCTGTCGAAACGGCTCTCTACGATGCGCTCGCCGCCGCCGGGGCGCGTCTTGCCGAGCCGGGCGAGTTCACGCGGCGCGCGCTCATCAACGGCAAGCTCGATCTGGCGCAAGCGGAGGGTCTCGCCGATCTTATCGACGCCGAAACGACACGCCAAAGAATGCAGGCTTTGGGTCAATATGGCGGGCGGCTTTCGAGCGTCGCGGAGGGCTGGCGACGCCGCCTTATCGCCATCTCCGCGCCCCTCGAGGCGGACATCGACTTCCCCGACGAGGAGGGCGTGCCCGCCGCCGTCGCCGCCCGCGCCGGGCCTGAAATCGATGCGCTCGCCGCCGAGCTTGCAGAGTTCGCCGGTAGGGCCGCCGGCGCGCGCGCCATTCGCGAGGGGGTCGAAATCGCCATTATCGGCGCGCCGAACGCCGGCAAGTCCTCCCTTCTTAACCGGCTCGCGGGCGACGAGCGGGCGATCGTTTCGGCGAAGCCTGGCACAACGCGCGATGTGGTCGAGGCCCGGCTCGATCTTGGGGGCGTTCCTGTGACGTTCGCCGACACGGCCGGGCTGCGCGCGGAGACAACGGACGAAATCGAGAGGGAAGGCATGCGCCGGGCGCGCCTGCGCGCCGAACGGGCGGCCATACGCATCATTGTGGTTGACGCTACGAGGGCAAACGGCGCCGAAACGATGTCCGTGGACTCAACTGATGCGCTTGGAGTCAGTTTTCAGTCCGGCGATTTTCTCATCCTGAACAAGATGGACCTCGTTCCCGCCGCGAAAGGGCCGGCGACGACGGGCGAGCGACGAGACGGCCTTGCCGTCTACGCCCTGTCCGTTCAGACAGGCGAGGGGTTTGAGGCGTTCTTTGCCGCCCTGACGCAGCGCGTTATCGACCTTGCCGCCGATCCGGAGGAAGCCGCGCTGACGCGCGAGCGCCATGTTCGCGCGGTCGAGACCGCCATCGAGGCTCTCGCCGCCGCGAGGGGCCGGGTCGCGTCGTCTCCGGAGCTTGCGGCCGAAGACGTTCGCCTCGCCGCCCGGGCGCTTGCCCGGATTACAGGCGCAGTAGGCGTCGAGGACGTTCTGGATGAGATTTTTTCGAGTTTTTGTATCGGGAAGTAAGTAACGCCTAACTCCATTTGTTTCACGTGAAACAATTTATCGTTTCGAACGCGAAAACCCCGAAAAAGAAGGCGCGGATCACATTCCAGCGTCATGGCGAAAAAAGTTATCCCGCCACTTATCCCGCCAGTTATCCCCCACCCTTTCCACAGCCCTTACACTTTCGGCGCATTCTAACTGCGCGACCGACGCGCTATATGGGCGCGAAGAAAAGGGACTGAAGTGAAGCATTACGACGTCATTGTCATCGGAGGCGGGCACGCGGGCTGCGAAGCAGCGGCCGCCGCCGCGCGCTTGGGCGCGCGCACGCTGCTGGCGACCCATCAGGCCGCGACGATTGGCGAGATGTCGTGCAATCCGGCGATTGGCGGCCTCGGCAAGGGCCATCTCGTTCGGGAGATCGACGCGCTCGACGGGCTGATGGGCCGCGTCATCGATCAGGCGGGCATTCAGTTTCGCATGTTGAACCGGTCGAAAGGCCCCGCCGTCAGGGGGCCGCGCGCGCAGGCTGACCGTAAGCTTTACCGTCAGGCCATGCAGGCGGCCCTCGCCGCGACCCCGAACATTGATATTCTGGAGATCGCCGTTGAAGACCTCCTGATCGCCGATGCGCCTGGAGCTTCGATTGTTTCACGTGAAACAATCGCCGACGCCGAGGGCGGCCGGGTCGAGGGCATCGTTGGCGCGGATGGGCGGGAAATCCGGGCCGGGGCGGTGGTGCTGACGACCGGCACCTTCCTGAAGGGCGTCATCCATATTGGCGCGCGGCGCATTCCAGCGGGCCGGGCGAGCCCTGACGGCGTCGAAGCGCCCGCTATTGGGCTGTCCGATCGGCTTTACGGAGCGGGTTTCGCCATGGGCCGCCTGAAGACGGGGACCCCGGCGCGGCTTGATGGTCGAACCATCGCATGGGAGCGGCTGGAGATGCAGCCCGCCGACGATGTGCCCGTCCCGTTTTCATTTATGACGGCGCGGATTACGACCCCGCAGATCGCCTGCGGCGTTACCCACACAACCGGCGAAACCCATCGCATTATCGAGGAAAATCTCGATAAATCAGCGCTTTACAGCGGCGGTATATCAGGCCGCGGCCCGCGCTATTGCCCGTCCATTGAGGACAAGATCGTCCGCTTCGCCGAGAAATCGAGCCACCAGATCTTCCTGGAGCCGGAGGGGCTGGACGACCCCACCGTCTATCCGAACGGCATCTCGACCTCGCTGCCGGAAGAGGTGCAGGACGCCTTCCTGCGCACCATTCCGGGGCTCGAGACAGCGCGCGTCATCCGCCACGCTTATGCAATCGAGTATGATTACGTCGATCCGCGCGAATTGCGTCCTACGCTGGAGACGCGCCGGATTGCCGGACTTTTCCTCGCCGGCCAGATCAACGGCACAACGGGGTATGAGGAGGCGGCCGCTCAAGGCTTGCTCGCTGGGGCCAATGCGGCCGCGCATGCGGGCGGCGGCGCCGATATCCTGATCGACCGCGCCGAAGGCTATATTGGCGTGATGAT
>CAZSBU010000087.1:0-9552 GCA_964605055.1 uncultured Caulobacterales bacterium
GCGGCGGTTTCGCGGTTAATCCTGCCCTGTTGGGCAATCCGGAGCTTTTCGCCATCGCACGGCCAGGCGCAGGACAGCCGGGTGGCCGCGCAGATGGGGCGGGGGCTGCGGCGTTAGCCGACGTGGCGACAGATCCGTCGGCCCGAGCCGCTCTCGACGCCGTTGCGATCGTAGGGTCAGCGGCTCGAACAGCGTCCGACCGCGCAGCCGTCGACGCTGCACTGTCTACGGAACTTTCTGCGCGCGTCAGCGCGCAAGGCGGCGTCAATCTCGACGAGGAATTATCGAACCTGATCCTCTATCAACGCGCTTACAACGCCAATGCGCGCGTCATCGCCGCAGTCGACGAACTTTGGCAAGCGCTTCTCGCCATTATCTAAAAGGGTGTCAGCATGACGCGCATTTCTGATCTTGGTCTGTCTCAGGCTCTGCTCGCCGGTTATCAGCGCGCGCAGGCGGGCGCCGAAGCAAGGCAGATCCAACTCTCGACAGGCAAGGTCTCGCCAACTTATGGCGGTCTTGGAACACAGGCCCCAACGCTCCTTTCAGCGGAAGGAGTTCGCGTGCGCGCCGCGGCGTTCGAACAAGCAACGAATATCGCTGCGACGCGCCTGCAGCTTCAGGAAGCCTCCCTATCCAATATTTCCGACAGCGTCGCGCGGCTGCGAGAGCAATTTGTCGTGACGCTTTCTTCCGGCGGGGCGGAACTGCTCCCCGATGCTGTAAGCGCGGAGGCGCAACGCATCCTCTCTGCGCTGAATATAACGTCAGGCGGCGTTTTCTTGTTTGGCGGCGATGACGGATCAGTTGCGCCGGTGGCTGCCCGAACACTGGAAGACCTTGTTGGCGCAACTGATATCGATAGCCTTTTCCAGTCCAATTCTCGCACGCGTCTTCCGATTGAAAACGGCGTGTCCGTCGATGGCGGCGCGACCGCGCGCGATGTGGGCCTCGAACTCGCCAGCGAGCTCGCAACCATCGGTCAGGCGTTCACTTCGCTCGGCCCGTTCAGCAGCGCGCTTACCGACGCACAAAGACAATTCCTTGTGGATCAGGTGAGCCGCCTTGACGTCATATCGGCCGGGCTGTTCGAGGAACTCGGTCTGAATGGTCAATCGCAGAGCCAGGTAGAAGACGCGCGCATAAGGAATGTCCGCCAGCGTGATCTCGCGGAGGTTGTCGCTGCGGAGATAGAGGACGCCGATCTCGCTGAGGTGGTTTCAAGGCTGGCGCAGGATCGCCTCGCTGTTGAGGCTTCGGGGCGGGCACTGGCCGAGGCTAGCCAGCTTTCTCTCCTGAACTTTCTCTAACACGTTTCGACAGCGCTTGGTGACGCGCTTACTGACCGCACAACCGCCCGCAGTAAGGGCGGACGAAATCTGCGCGCCTACCTTGTAGGGTAAGAACAAACAGTGTACAAAGTTCGCAGACAAAGCGCCATTGACGAGCTATAGCGGCTCAGGCAACGGGAGGTTCACGTGATAAATCCAAACCTGCGGGTCATCGAAAGTAACGGCGTGGACAAGAAGAAAGCCATCGAAGCGGCCATCTCCCAGATCGACAAGGCCTTCGGCAAAGGGTCGGTCATGCGGCTCGGCGACCGAGAGGTTGTCGATATAGAAGCGATTTCAACGGGTTCGTTGGGCCTTGATATTGCTCTTGGAATTGGCGGCCTGCCAAAGGGCCGTATCGTTGAAATCTATGGGCCGGAAAGCTCGGGCAAGACCACTCTTGCACTTCAGGTTGCGGCCGAGGCGCAGAAAAAGGGCGGCGTCGCCGCCTTCATTGATGCCGAACACGCGCTTGATCCGGTTTACGCCCAGAAACTGGGCGTCAATCTCGACGATCTTCTTATTTCGCAACCCGATACGGGCGAGCAGGCGCTGGAAATTTGCGACACGCTCGTCCGGTCGGGCGCTGTCGATGTGGTGATCATCGACTCCGTCGCCGCTCTGACCCCGCGCGCTGAGCTTGAAGGCGACATGGGCGATAGCCTGCCGGGGCTTCAGGCGCGGTTGATGAGCCAGGCGCTGCGTAAGCTCACGGGATCCATCTCGAAGTCCAACTGTCTGGTTATCTTTATCAACCAGATCCGCATGAAGATCGGCGTGATGTTTGGCTCGCCGGAAACGACTACCGGCGGCAACGCCCTTAAGTTTTATGCTTCCGTTCGCCTTGATATCCGTCGCATTGGCGCGATCAAGAACCGTGAGGAGGTTGTCGGCAACCAGACCCGCGTCAAGGTCGTGAAGAACAAGGTCGCCCCGCCATTCCGTCAAGTTGAGTTCGACATCATGTATGGAGAGGGCATTTCCTACACGGGCGAGCTTGTCGATCTTGGGGTTAAAGCGGGCGTCGTTGAAAAATCCGGCTCGTGGTTGTCTTACGGGCCTGAACGAATTGGTCAGGGACGGGAGAACGCCAAGCAGTTCCTGAAGGACCATCCTGAAATCGCAGCGGAGATCGCCCGCGCGGTTAAGGCCAATTCAGGCCTGGTCGCTGACGAGCTTCTCGTGGGCGAGAGTGACGAGGATGACGACGCGGCGATCGCTGGCTGAACAGTTGCGTCGCATGCAATCGCCAGAGATGCGCCTTCAAATGGGAGGACCTTATGATCGGCTACGTTACTCTTGGAACAAATGATCTGAAGCAGTCGGCGGCTTTCTATGACGCTCTGCTCGGAGAAATCGGCGCAGGGCGGTTCATGGAGGGCGATACTTTCATCGCTTGGGGAACGGGACCTGCTGCGCCTAGCCTTGGGGTCATCAAGCCGCACGATGGTAACGCGGCGACAGTCGGCAACGGGGTCATGGTGGCGATCGCCTGCGATTCGCCTGCCCGTGTGGATGCGCTTTACAATAAGGCCATTGCGCTCGGGGCGACCTGCGAAGGTAAGGCTGGACCGCGCGGCGACCGGTTTTACGCGGGTTACTTTCGCGACCCGGATGGGAACAAGCTCAATTTCTTTTGCATGACCTGATCGCGGGTAGGCGAGCGCTTGCAGATTATGGGGCAGGGTCAAGTTAGACTTGGCTCGGCAGGCAGCGTTTCAATTATCGTCGGTCTGCTTTTTAGCTGGCCCTGTCGGTGCGCCGTTGGTTGCCGATTTATGGCGTTCAGGGCCGCGCCCTCTCCGGCATTGACCGCTTTACGCTTGAAACCCTATGTACGCGCTCCGGTTTGCAGGGCGGGCGAGAACCCATTCCATTCCTCCGTGAACCGGTAACGGACCAGAACCTGGAGTAGGGCTCATGACGTCGCTAAAGGATATCCGTTCTGGGTTCCTCGAATTCTTCCGGCAACGGAACCACGAGATCAGGCCGTCGGCGCCGCTTGTGCCGCAGAACGACCCGACGCTTCTGTTCGTTAACGCCGGCATGGTGCCATTCAAGAACGTTTTTACCGGCGCTGAGAAGCTGAAGTATTCTCGCGCCGCTTCTTCCCAAAAATGCGTCCGTGCGGGAGGCAAGCACAACGATCTTGATAATGTCGGCTACACCGCCCGGCACCACACTTTCTTTGAGATGCTCGGCAACTTCTCCTTCGGCGACTATTTCAAGGCCGAGGCGATTGAGTCAGCTTGGACGCTTGTTACCAAGGACTTTGGTTTAGCCCCGGACCGCCTGACCATCACGGTCTACCATACCGATGACGAAGCCTTTGATCTGTGGCGGCGCATCGCGGGGCTGCCGGAGAGCCGCATCGTCCGGATTCCAACGAGCGATAATTTCTGGGCGATGGGCGACACTGGTCCGTGTGGTCCGTGCTCGGAGATTTTCTATGATCATGGCCCGTCGGTTGCTGGCGGACCGCCTGGATCGGCCGAAGCGGACGGCGACCGCTTTGTCGAAATCTGGAACCTTGTCTTCATGCAGTACGAGCGCCATGCAGACGGCCGCCAGGTCGAGCTGCCGCGTCCATCGATAGACACAGGGATGGGCCTCGAACGCATCGCGGCAGTGCTGCAGGGCGTCCATAGCAATTACGAAGTTGATCTTTTCGCCCGGTTGATCGATCGCTCGGTGGAGCTGACGGGACGTAAGGCTACGGGGGACGACCAGCCGGCGCACCGCGTTATCGCTGACCATTTGCGGGCCATGAGTTTCCTCATCGCCGATGGCGTATCGCCATCTAACGAAGGTCGGGGATACGTGCTCAGGCGCATCATGCGCCGCGCCATGCGCTATGCTCACGGCCTTGGCGCGCGCGATCCGTTGCTTCACCGTCTCGCGCCTGTGCTGATTTCCGAGATGGGCGGGGCCTATCCGGAACTCGTGCGCGCGGGCGCCCTGATCGGCGAAACGTTGCGGTCAGAAGAAGAAAAGTTCCGTACGCTGTTGGAGCGGGGGTTAAAGCTCCTTGACGAGGAAGTCGTTGGTCTGCCCGTTGGCGCGCAACTACCCGGCGCAACCGCTTTCCGTCTCTACGACACTTTCGGTTTTCCCCTGGATCTGACCGAGGACGCCCTGCGTCGTCGCGGGATTGGCGTCGACACGGCGGGGTTCGAGGCGGCGATGGCGGCTCAGAAGGCGGCAGCGCGCGCCGCCTGGGCCGGTTCAGGGGATGCGGCCAGCGAATCCGTCTGGTTTGATCTCCGCGAGGAAATCGGCGTCAGCGAATTTCTGGGCTATCTCCATGCGTCGGCTGAAGGCGTTGTCAAGGCCATTATCGTTGACGGCAGCCCGGTCGAAGAAGCCGGGCCGGGGAAGGAAGTTGAGATCATCGTCAACCAGACGCCATTTTATGCTGAGTCCGGCGGTCAAACAGGCGATGCGGGCGTCATCCGTTCTGACGCGGGGCTTCAGATCGAAATTTCGGATGTGCGCAAGCGCGCTGGCGCGCTGCACGGGCATGTGGGCAAAGTTGTTTCGGGCGTCGTTCGGCGCGGTGATGCCGTTCGTTTGGCGATCGATGAAACGCGCCGCGATCGCACTCGCTCGAATCATTCTGCGACCCACCTTTTGCATCGTGCGCTGCGCACGCTGCTGGGACCGCACGTCGCACAGAAAGGTTCGCTTGTAGCCGCCGACCGGCTGCGTTTCGATTTCTCTCACCCAAAAGCGCTGACGCGCGAGGAAATTGCTGAGATTGAACGGCAGGTAAATGCGGTAATTCGGCAGAATGCGGAAGTTCAAACCCGTATCATGCCCTATGATGACGCCGTGGCGTCCGGTGCGGTGGCGCTTTTTGGCGAGAAGTACGCGGACGACGTCCGTGTATTAACGATGGGCGGCGACCTAGATGATCCAGAGGCGCCGTACTCTGTTGAATTGTGCAGCGGCACCCATGTGCGCCGATTGGGCGATATAGCTCTGTTCAAGATCGTCGGCGAGAGCGCAGTCGCCGCTGGCGTTCGGCGCATTGAGGCGCTGACGGGCGAGGCGGCGCGGCTTTATCTTGAGGACCAGGCGGCGTCGCTGCGCGCGGCCGCTGACATTGTGAAATCTGCTCCGGCCGATCTTGTGGGGCGGCTTGAGTCTCTGATTGCAGAGCGACGCAAGTTTGAACGCGATCTGGCGGATGTCCGCAAGCAACTCGCGATGGGCGCGGGGCAACCGTCCGAGTACGAACCGGTCGATGTTGGCGGGTTGAAATTCATCGGCCGCGTTCTTGACGGCGTAGCTGCGAAAGATCTGCGCGGCCTTGTTGATCAGGCCAAGAAAGCTCTCGGCTCCGGTGTCGCCGCTTTCGCTAGCGTGACGGAGGGCAAGGCTGCGCTCGCCGTGGGCGTAACCGATGATTTGTCGTCGAGGGTCTCGGCTGTCGATCTCGTCCGCGTTGGCGCTGCCGCAATCGGCGGCGCTGGCGGTGGCGGGCGCGCTGACATGGCCCAGGCTGGCGGTCCCGACGGAGCAAAAGCCGGCGAGGCTATCCGCGCAATTGAACGCGCATTGGTGCAGGGGTCCTAAGATAATTGCAGCCTAGGCAGCCAGCGAACCCCAGCGTCTCGATGTTTGAACTGATCGACCTGCACGCGAGTCGTGCAGGTCGATGGGTGGTTGGGGTGAACGAAGTCAGCGAAACGTCCGAATTGACGTCTAACCGCCAACGCTCACGCTGCCTCCGGAGGAGGTAGATTTGGAGACTTTCGCTGGTTTGCCCGCAACGTTTATCGACCCGCCGCTGGACGCATCGCCCTCAATCGCGCTTGAGGCAAAGACCGACAAGCTCGCCCCTGATGAAGCGTCAGCTGCGACCTCCTCACAGCGCAAATCCTTGGCCTTAATCGAAGCGCCGCTGGAAGCGTCAGCCGCCAGCGAGCCGCACGTCCCCGACGCAATGATGCTGGCGCCGCTGGAGGCGTCTAACTCGATCTCGTCGGCTTCTACATTCCGCGCTTCGACGCTCGCGCCGGACGACGCCTCGATACCTTCGATCGCAGGCATGCTGACGTCAACGCGGACCTCGCCGCTTTTCCATCCAAATCCGCCGATCTTGCGGCGTATGCTGAGCGTATCGCCATCGACCTCAATAACCAGCCGTTCAAACTCTTTCGCATCGGCTTCTGCGCGCACGGAATAATCGCCGCCTACATTGACCTTCACCATGATGCCGGTAGAGACGTCAATTTTACTGAAGCCGGTAAGCGCATAATTCTGTTCCTCGGCGAATGCCGCTCCGCCCATTACGGCAAGCGTAGACGCCAGCGCGACTGCGCCGCGTGAAATGTAAAAAGCGGGGTATGTCGTATTTGCGCTCATCTGTAGCTTCCCTCGTTGTTTGCAAAAGCTTTATCGTCGACGAGGGAAGTAAATGCGATACTGTTGCGACGGAACGAACATATGCGGCGATGGAGGGGCTCCTTCTTTATTCCGGCGGCAACGTTCCGACGCCGTATAGTTTCCAAAAAGCAGCTATCCCGCTTTCGATTTGGGCGCTTATAGCGCCGTCGAGGTCGGCAGGGACAGCGCCAAGGAGCACTTGCGTGTGAAGCGGCTCGGTGATGAGCGCTCCTAACTGCCAGATCGCGCGATCAGGGTCCGGAAGGCTGAGAAGTCCTCTCTTTTCAAGCCGCTGTAGTAGCGGCGCATAAGAGGCAGCCATAAAGGCGGGGCCATGTTCGAGATAGGATATGCCGAGACTAGGTGTCCGGCCTGCCTCGAAAGAGGCTAGACGGCGCAACGCAATCGCTTCCTCGTCTAGCAGGGCGCGGACGAAGTGCCGGGCGATGGCGCGCACAAACGCCATGGGCGGCAAGCTGGCCTCGATCGCAGCCGCATCGACCGGCAGTACGCGCCGGCACGTTTCGGTGATGGCTGCGGCGAACAGTTCCTCTTTTGAGCGAAATCGGTTGTAAACCGTGCGTTTGGAAACGCCGGCCAGTAGCGCGATCGCGTCCATGCTGGTCGCGTCATAACCGCGGGCTAGAAACGTCTCTCGCGCCGCGTCGATGATCGCCGCTTCTTTGGCGTCAGGGGCCAAAACTGGCGCATCCTTTGGGGCGTCGAGAACAACTTCCGTCGATGAATGGGCCGCAACCGCCATAAATTCAGACTGATAATTGCTCATTTTTCCAGACGTTATAAACAGATACAGCGAAATGCGCCCGTCGGGAACGCGTGTATCGGGCCGGCGCCGCATTTGTGTTCGTAGGACGTGAAAATTATCATTGACGATTCGTTAACGCCTGCCGGCGAACTGTGCCGTTTATGGCAACCCGTTCCCGTTCCCGGCGCGCCGGGGCCGCCCGAACCCGATCTTCCCCGCGGCGCGTTTCGAACGCGGACGGGCGCTCGGCCCTGCGCGCCCCGGCGCGGCGACGCCGATCGCGCCGCCGCCGGCGGGTTGGCGCAGGCGAACGGGTTCTTCGTTATGGGGCCGACGCGACCTTCTTTCTGTTCGCCGCCGCGATCGCCTTCGCCGGCGCCGTGGCGTGGTTCGCTCGCGACTTGCCGGCGACTGATGGTTTATGGCGCGCAGACCGGGCGCCGCGGTTAACCGTTCTCGCGGCGGACGGCTCGCCCATCCCGCTCCACGGGCAGAGCCTTGGAGCGCCCGTCCGTCTCGCTGAATTACCACCTCATGTCCCGTCAGCCGTCCTGGCCGTCGAGGACCGGAATTTTTACCATCACATAGGCGTCAACCCGCTTTCGGTGGCGCGCGCTCTGTTCGTCAACGCATCCGAAGGCGAAGTTCGTCAGGGCGGGTCGACGCTTACCCAACAACTGGCGAAAAACCTCTTTCTGTCCTCGGAACGCACCTACAAGCGCAAGATTCAGGAATTGATGCTCGCCTTCTGGTTGGAATACCGCTTCACCAAGAACGAGATCCTGACGCTATATCTCAACAGGGTGTATTTCGGCGCTGGGGCTTACGGTGTCGACGCCGCTAGTTATCGGTACTTTGGCAAGTCAGCGCGCGCGCTTGATTTGAACGAGGCGGCAATATTGGCGGGTCTCTTGAAAGCGCCAACGCATTACGCACCGGACCGTAATCCCGCAGACGCCGGCGCCCGGGGCGCGCTTGTCATCAAGGCGATGGAGGAGGCCGGTTTTCTTTCGTCCGCCAGCGCCGCCGCCGCCCTGCAGCAACCGGTTTATCTGCGTGCAGAACCCGCCGCCGGCGCGCCATGGTTCGTTGACGAAGCGATTCGCGAAGCGCGGCGACTAATCGGTTCGGCGGATGTCGACCTCGTTATCCGCACAACCTTCGGCCCCGGTTTGCAAAAAGCGCTTGAAGAAGGCGCCGCCGCAGCCTTCTCTCAGGAAGCTCCGCCAGCAGATGTTCAGCTCGCAGTTGTTTTGATGGATAGCGAAGGGCGCATACGCGCCATGCTGGGCGGCCGGGATTATCGCGTTAGTCAATTTAATCGGGCAACGCAGGCGCGTCGCCAGCCCGGTTCTGCGTTCAAGCCGTTTGTCTTTCTGGCGGCGCTTGAACAAGGAATTGATCCAGCGACGCGTCTCGACGATTCGCCGTTGACCATCGGCAAATGGACGCCCGACAATTATGGCGAGCGTTATTACGGCGATGTCGGCATGACCGAGGCGTTCGCGCGGTCGCTCAACGCTGCAACAATCCGCTTACAGGAGCGGACGGGCAGAGGCGCCGTGCGCCTGATGGCGCGACGCATGGGCATTGAAAGTCCGCTGTCGCAGGGCGCAGCGCTAGCGCTTGGCGTCGATACGGTCACGCCGGTCGAACTTGCCGCGGCTTACGCGCCTTTTGCAAATGGCGGATACCGCGTCCACGCGCATTGCGTGGTGCGCGTCGACGACCAGTCGGGCGAGCGGCTCTATAATCAGCCCGGTTCGATCACAGACGTTGCTGCCTCGGGACCTACCATTCAGGCCATCAATCAAATGATGACAGCCGTGACGTCATGGGGAACAGGTCGAAGCGCAGCGCTGTCGACTTATGTTGCGGCAGGCAAAACCGGCACGACGCAGGCGAGCCGCGACATCTGGTTCGTAGGGCACGCCGGTGGGTTTGTCGCTGCCGTATGGATGGGACGCGACGATAATCAGTCTCTGGAGGAAATGACTGGCGGCGGTCTGCCCGCTGCGGTGTGGCGTGAGACAATGGAAAGAGCGCTCGCCTTGCGTCCGCCAC
>CAZSBU010000088.1:0-9551 GCA_964605055.1 uncultured Caulobacterales bacterium
TATCGGCGTCTCGTTTAGGAAAAACGGACGATAGAGCTCCTGCATGACCTCACGCGCGCGCTCGTCTTCCGCGCCGACGACGACGCGATCCGGGCGCTTGAAGTCCTCGATCGCGGCGCCTTCGCGCAAGAACTCCGGATTGGAAACAACTGAAAATGACGCTTCGGGGCGAACGCGCCGCATGATCGCCTCAACCTCACCGCCCGTGCCAACAGGCACGGTCGATTTCGTGATGACGACAGCATAACCGGTAAGCGCTCGCGCGATCTCTTCGCTGGCGGCGTAAACATAGGAAAGATCGGCAAAACCGTCGCCGCGCCGCGACGGCGTGCCAACGGCGATGAAAATGGCCTCTGCTCCTGCGACGGCGCCGGGGAGGTCTGTAGAAAACGCCAGACGCCCCGCGGCAACGTTTTCCGCGACAAGCGAGTCGAGACCGGGTTCGAATATCGGGATTTCTCCCTTTTCCAGTCGGCCGATCTTTGAGGCGTCCTTGTCGACGCAGACGACATCATGTCCGAAGTCAGCAAAACAGGCGCCGGACACCAGACCGACATAACCAGTTCCGACGATAGCAACGCGCATAGCGGTCCCCCGGAAGGAAAATGCCCACGCCAAAGCGGTTGTGGCGGGGCGACGAACTAGCTGGCAATGGGGAGGCTAGTAGGCGTTCTTGGGAAACAACACCGCTGCGACTGTCATCACCAGAATCTTGATATCGAACAACAATGACCAGTTGTCGATATACTCAAGATCATAGCGGACTCGTTCGGCCATCATTTCGGTCTCGGAGGTCTCGCCCCGGCAGCCGTTCACCTGCGCCCAGCCCGTAATGCCCGGCTTCACCTTGTGCCGACCCGAATAATTCTGGATCGCTTGCGCATACTGGTGGTTGTGGGCTAGCGCATGAGGTCGCGGCCCAACAAGCGACATCTCTCCCTTCAGGACGTTCAGAAGTTGCGGCAACTCATCAAGGCTGTACCGGCGAAGGAACCGCCCGACGGGCGTGATACGCTCGTCGTCCTGCGTCGCCTGTTTCACCGCGTCGCCATCTTCAGCGACCGTCATGGTGCGGAATTTATAGATCTTGAAAACCTGATGGTTGAACCCGTGCCGCTGCTGCCGGAAGAAAATCGGACCTTTGCCTTGCAGGCGGATGGCTGCCGCGACAGCGAGCAGGATAGGAAGCGCAAATAGAAAGAGAACGCCACCGAGAACGCGATCCTCAACTGTCTTGAGAACGCCGCCCCAACCGTCGAGCGGACGACGGAAAAGCGTCAAAACGGGGGCGGTTCCAATATGGGCGACCTCGCCGCCCTTATGCTCAAGCCATTGCGCGTTCGCGCAGACCGCGATGGAGACGGGCAAAGACGACAGGCGCAAAACAAGCCCGCGCATTTGGGCCTCGCTAGCCGATGGCATTGCGATGACCACGTCGTCGATGGCGCCCGCTTGGGCCGCGCGTTCCAGCGCGCGCAAATCGCCGCAGGATGCGACTTCAAGGTCGGCAGTACGCGGATCTTCTGGCTCTGCGCGGAAGATGCCAACAATCGATACGGCGCTATCTGCTGTCTTTGCTAGCTCGGCGAAACGGCGCGCAACGCATGTATCGCCGATGATCGCGATGCGACGAGCAAACATGCCGTCCTCGGTCGCAGCCTTGCGCAACCAGACTCCAGCAGCCAGCCGGATTGAGAAAAGCAGGGCCGTCGACGCGCCCGCCCACGCAAACAGCCAGGCCCGCGAAAAGTCTTCTGAAACTTTGAGCGCAAACCCGAATGCGATCAAACCAAGAATAACCAGCGCCCAGCGCGCAATAACTGCCCGCAGGGCTTTCCCCGCTTTGAACAGGGACTTGAAGTCGTAAAGTCCATCGCGACGCAACAGCGCCGTCAGGCACGTCGCCCCAACGAGACCAGCAGCCGCATACCGCTGGAAATCGAAAGGAGAGGCGAGAAAAATCGCGTGATAGATATAGGCGACAAACACCGACGCCGCCGTCACAGTCACGAAGTCAACGAACTGGACAAAATCTCCGTAGACTGAACGAGAAAGCGGCGCGCGCTGCTTTCCCTCGACATCGATTGCGTCCATTGAAGGAGGGACAACTTCAATTGGCAATTCTTCTGCAAGGTTGCCGGCGGTGCTCACACGCGTCTCCACCAAATGCGGCGTATGCCGCTCTCCCCCAACACCGTCCGCTAACATATCGGCGACCAAAAAACAGGCTTTTCCCGCTCCGCAGCAAGATAAACATTCGCCAAGTTTTGGGCGAACGTCCCAAACAAGTCAGCGCAGCGGCGATACCCTACATGCTGGCGACGTTGACGCATTTTGGTACACATCCGGTAAGGTTTACGCGTGCGTCGCAAGGTTGGGGCCTTCGTCCTGATTAGTCGTTCTGCCTGCCGCCGCACTTCCCCCGATCAACGCGGGCGGTTACGAGCATAAGCAAAACATTGCCTTAGCGGCCAAATCCTAATTTGCGAGATCGTTTAAATGCCCTTTTCACCCCCCGACGAGGACCTGTTGAGCGGAATGATCGAGTTTGCGCTGGCGGCTGGCGCAAATGCGCTCGAAGTTTACGCCCGAACGATCCACGTGACGCGGAAATCAGACGACTCTCCGGTTACCGAAGCCGATCGGCAGGGGGAGGCCATCATCCTTGAAGGGTTGAAGCGCCTGGCGCCGTCGATACCGACGCTGGCTGAAGAGGAGGCGGCTGCTGGCCGGATCCCGGCGCTAGGCGATCAATTCTTTGTCGTTGACCCGCTGGATGGCACGAGGGAGTTTGTCGACCGAACCGGCGAGTTCACCGTGAATATCGGGCTCGTGCGCGACCGCCGACCCGTCATCGGGGTCGTCTACGCGCCGGCTCTGTCAAAACTCTACGCCGGGCGGACGGGCGTCGGCGCATTTTCGATGCGCATCGACAAGATGGGCCGACCCGATGAGCGCCGACCCATCACAGCGCGCCGCGTCGGCGCTTCGGGACTGACAGCGGTCGCAAGCCGCAGCCACGCAACGCCGGAAACAGAGGCGTTCCTCGGCACGCTTGCTGTCGCCTCCTATGCGGCGGCGGGGTCATCTTTGAAATTCTGTCTGATCGCCGAGGGGCTCGCCGATGTCTATCCCCGCATGGGCCGCACGATGGAGTGGGACACTGCCGCAGGTCAGGCTGTCCTTGAGGCTGCCGGCGGCCGGGTGGAGACGTATCCCGAGGGCGAGCCGCTAGCCTATGGCAAGATCGACCGAAGCTTCGACAACCCGCATTTCGTGGCCTGGGGCGCGCGTTAGAGCCTTTGGCATCTAGGTCGTTACGGTTGCGAAATCGAGCGAATAGCCTGCCGACCGGACAGTGCGGATCGGGTCTCCTTGATCGTAACGATTGAGCGCCTTGCGTAGACGGCCGATGTGAACGTCCACCGTGCGCACTTCAACAAAAACGTCGGAACCCCAGACCGCGTTCAGGAGCTGTTCGCGGGAGAACACCCGGCCTGGGTGCTGGATCAAGTGATCAAGCAGTCGGAACTCGGTTGGCCCCAGATGAATTTCGCGGTCCTCGCGCCAGACCCGGTGACCGGTCCGGTCGATGCGAATATCGCCATGGGCGACCTTGTCCTCGACGAGGGCCGGACGGATGCGCCGCAGGACGGCGCGGACGCGGGCGATCAACTCGTTTGTCGAGAATGGTTTTGTCAGGTAGTCGTCAGCCCCGGTCTCGAGGCCGCGGATGCGATCGGCTTCCTCTGACCGCGCGGTCAGCATGATCACCGGCACGTTGCGCGTCTCGGGTTTCGAGCGCAGCCGGCGGCAAACCTCAATGCCGGAGATTTTCGGCAGCATCCAGTCGAGGATGACGATATCGGGAAGGCTTTCCTCGATCCGGACAAGCGCTTCTTCGCCATCGACGGCTAGGCGCGCGTCGAAGCCTTCCTTGCCGAGATTGTATTCGAGAAGCGTCGAAATAGCCTCTTCGTCTTCGACGATGAGCACCTTCGTTCTTGGCATCGCGCACCTTACCGTTTGCCGGCGTTCGAGGCGTCAGGCCAACCTATCCAGCAGGCCGCACCGCCGTCAAAGACGTATCGTCGCCTTTGGGCCGATCCTCTGAAAACGGAACTCCCGTTACCAGAAAATGGATAGCCTCGGCAATATTGGTCGCATGATCGCCCACCCGTTCGAAGTTTTTGGCGATAAACACGAGGTGAGTGCAGGCGTTGATCTGACCGGAATCCGTCATCATCGCGAGAAGTATCTCACGGAATACCGAATTATACAGGGCGTCGAGGTCGTCATCCCCGCCCCAAACCGCCGTTGCGGCGCCGAGGTTGCGCGCCGAATAGGCGTTCAGAATATCGGAGATCTGACGCAGGCTCGCCCGGCCCATGCGGGCGACGCCCGCTATCGGTTGCGTGGGCCGCTCGCGGCTGACCACCCGCGAGCGCTTGGCGACGTTTTTGGCGAGATCGCCTACCCGTTCGAGTTCGCCCGCTACCTTCATGGCGCTCATCACTTCGCGCAACGCAGCAGGGGCAAGCGGGCCCGAACCGAGAAGAGCCATCACGCGACGCTCGATCAGGCGGTGCGCCGCGTCGATCTTGACGTCGGCCGCGATTACCCGCTCCGCTACCGCCACATCGCGACGCTCGAACGCTGTCACGGCCTCGCCGAGTTGCGTTTCAACCATAGCCGCCATCTGCGCGACCTCGATCTCAAGGGCGCGCAACGGCGTCGGCGGAGAATGGGCGGCGGCAGGCGCCATTGGATGTCTTCTTTCTTGCCTGCGGCGAAGCCTACCTGTTTGACCTGATTTTGTGACACATTCTTTAGCGTCACGAGGTTAAGGCCCGCCGATAATAGGCATTGAGTGCGCCTTATCAGATTGCGGAGAGACGAGCCACACCTTTACGCATTGACCGGTTGTCCCGGGGCGGACGATTAATCGACGCATGGTGCAATCAAGACGGGCGCAGCCGACAGTGGCGCCGATCGATGCAGGCCAGAAACGATGCCGTGCGCCGCGAGTTTCGCGCTCGACGTCAAGCATGTGAATTAAGCGTGCTGGCCTTCGGCGCTATCCAGAGCGGGGCTCACCCGGAAGAATGCCGTGAAAGCAGTGCCAGCCGCCAAACGACTTTCGATCTGAAGCCCGCCTTTGTGCCGATTGGTGATGTGCTTGACGATCGCGAGGCCCAGACCCGTCCCGCCAGTTTTACGGCTTCGCTCGATGTTGACGCGGTAGAAGCGTTCGGTCAGCCGCGGCAGATCCGCTCGCTCTACGCCAGGTCCGAAGTCGCGCACCTGGAGATAGGCGAAATCGTCCGGCGTCAGATTTTGCCGCGCTGCGAGCTGGGACACCGTGTCGCCGGTACGGTGCGCGATCTCGCCCTCGGCGGCGATCGAAGGCGGGGCGCCGCGTCCGACGCGCACCTTCACGAGCGCGGGCTCCCCGCCATATTTAACGGCGTTATCAAGCAGGTTCTGGATCGCTTGCGTGATTTCATCGCGGTCGCCGACGACGAATTGCGCGCCATCGACGGCGCAGTCGAGATCGACAATTGCGCCGGATTGCGCGAACAGGGGCCGAAGGCTCTCGATCACGTCGCCTGCCACTGCGCACAGATCAACTTGTCCGAGCGGCGGCACGTGCTCGTTGATCTCAATGCGCGACAATGACATCAGGTCAGCCACCAACCGCTGCATACGCTCGCCTTGCGCCTGCATGATCGCAAGGAACCGGTCCTGAGCTTCCGGGTCGGCGCGCGCATGACCGCGCAGCGTCTCGATGAAGCCGAGCAAGGATGCCAGCGGTGTTCGCAGCTCATGGCTGGCCGAGGCGATGAAGTCGGCGCGCATCTGCTCGACACGCCGCTCGCTCGTCAGATCACGGATGTAAACGAGCGCACGCTGGGGCCTGCCTTCGTCTCCGAGCGGGGCGACGAAAGCGCGACAGCTTCGTTCGACAGCGCCCAGCGTCGTGAAGTCGACGACGTGAGAGGGTTTACCGAGGCTCACCGCTTCAGCGGCCTCAAAGACATTGGGCGCGCGCAGCGCCGACGCAAAATGACGCCCTTCCAGCGACTTGCCGCCGACAAATTCTTCCGCTGCCCGATTAGCGTGCTCAATAGTGCCCGATGCGTCTAGGATGAACAGGGGCTCCGGCAAGGCTTGCGCGACGCCTTGCGCCAATCGCAGGGTCGCCAGTTCAGCGCGTTGGGCCTGAATCTCATTCTCGATGACGCGCTGCACAGGAAGCGCCCATTCTCGACCCGAGGAAAATCGGTACCGGACTGCAAGCGCCGCCAAAAACGCGCCCCAAGCGAGCGCCGCCATCCATGGCGGGGACAAACCAACGACCCAGAATACGATCGCGATCCCTGCTGAAATTGCCGAAGACCATAAAAAATCCCGGCGCCGAACCTGTGCAGCCGTTTCCCTGATTAGCGTGGCGAGATCGTTTTGCATCCGTTCAACGATTTTTGTTTAGACGCCCCGCTCAGCGGCAATAAACGCATCTATGCGCGCCTCAAGAACTGAGAGCGGCACCGCGCCCTCGGCTAGCACCGCATCGTGGAAGCGACGAAGATCGAATTTTGGCCCAAGCGCATTTGCAGCGCGCTCGCGCAATTCCCGGAATTTCAGCTCACCGATTTTGTAGGCAAGCGCTTGGCCCGGTCCGACGATGTAGCGATCGACTTCGGCTTTGATGTTATGCTCAGACAACGCCGTATTTTCTTTCATGTAGGCAATCGCCTGTGCGCTCGACCAGCCCTTGGCGTGCATGCCCGTGTCGACGACAAGCCGGCAGGCGCGCCACATTTCATAAGATAGCCGGCCGAAGTTTGAGTACGGGTCCTGATAGAACCCGACATCGAGGCCAAGCCGCTCGGCATAGAGCCCCCAGCCCTCGATGAAGGCCGTCACATTGCCGTATTTGCGAAACTCTGGCAGCGTCAGTTCCTGCGTGAGGGCGATCTGCAAATGGTGCCCCGGCACTGCCTCGTGCAGCGTCAAGGCTTCAACTTCAAAGAGTGGGCGCGTATTCAGGAGCGAGGTGTTGACGCGATAGACGCCAGCGCGCGTGCCGTCGCCCGCCGGGCGTTCATAATAGGCCGTGGTCGTGCCTTCCGCCCGATCGAGCGGAATTTCTTTCAGCGTGTAAGGCATGCGCGGCAGCCGTCCGAATAGCTTGGGCAGTTCGCCGTCGATGCGCTTTGCGACAACGGAATTGGCGGCCATCAGCTCTTCAGGCGTCTTTGCGTAAAATTTTGGATCCGTGCGCAGATATTCCTGAAATGCCGTAAAGTCGCCCTCGAACCCGCTCTGGCGAATGACCGCCTGCATTTCGGCGCGAATACGCGCCACCTCGCTCAGACCAAGCGCATGGATCTCGTCTGGCGACATGTCGGTCGTCGTGAACTGCCGCACACGGAATGCATAGTATTCGGTCCCGTCAGGCAGGGCGTTGGCGCCGATCGCTTCCCGGCACGCGGGACGATACGTCTCATCGTAAAAGGCCGCGAAATCGGCGAACGCTGGGATAACTTTCCTGGCGACGGCCTTTTCGGCGTCGGCCTTGAGTTTCCTCCACTCACGTTCGGCAATCGTCGCCGGGCGCGACGCGAACGGTTTCATCAGTACACTGTCTGATGGACTGTCGACAACGTGGAAGCGGATTGATCGCTCAAACCCGGTCATCGGCTCGCAGGGCTGCACCCAGCCTGTCTCAACTCCCCCGGCGAGGCGCTCGGCCGCCTGCTTCAGATAGGCGGGCGCCGCGTTGAGACGCGCAACGTAGCTTTCGTAGTCGGCGCGAGTGAAAAACGGCAAACTATCGGGCAGCCCGGCGATGAAGCTGTGCGGCCCGCCGCGGTTGGAGACGGCGAGATACCGCCCGCCGAAACGCAAGGCCTCGATCTCGTTCTCAAGCCGCAGGCGCAGCAGGTCATGGTTCAGCCGGCCCGCCTCGTCGAGGCTCTCGGCGTCGATTGCTTCAAGGCGAGCGAGGAACCCGCGCGCGCGCTCTACAGAAGCGTCGTACCCGGCGAGGGAATTGTCGCCGAGCAAGGCGTCATACCGGCGCTCGCCGACGCTTGTCGCGAAAACCGGGTTCTCCTCAAGGTTCGCCGCCCAATGATCGTCAATGAGGCCCTGTAATGCGCCGCTTGCGTCTTGCGCGAACGCTGGAAGGGACGTCGCCGCAAAGAGAGCGAGCGCCAGGCTGGAAGTCGCCAGCATCTTTGTCCGTCGGAGAAATGCGCCTTGCGTCATGTTCAGCCTCCCAATTTTTTCTACGCTTGGTTTTGATTGTACCACTGGCCTAATGCGTTTCTTCCGCCCAGAGATCATAGGCGTCCGACTCAATGATTTTCGCCTTGACCTTGTCGCCCGGCTTGAGATGGGTCGCGCCCTCGATCACAACCGCGCCGTCAATCTCGGGCGCATCGGCATAGGAGCGCCCGATCGCGCCTTCCTCGTCAACGCTGTCGATCAGTACGTCAAGCGTGCGCCCCACGAACTCGGTCAGAATGTCGGCCGAGATAGCTTGTTGCGCCTCCATCAGCCGACGATAGCGCTCTTCCTTGACTTCCTCAGGCACGGCGCCGGGAAGGTCGTTGGCGGCCGCGCCATTAACCGGCTCGAACTTGAAGCAGCCAACGCGCGAGAGGCGCGCCTCTGCGAGCCAGTCGAGCAAAACTTGGAAGTCTTCTTCTGTCTCGCCCGGAAAGCCGACTATAAATGTCGAGCGAATGACGAGATCAGGCTGAATCCGCCGCCAGCCCGCAATCTGATCCAGCGTTTTCTCGCCGCTTGCCGGCCTGCGCATCGCCTTCAGCACGCGGAGGCTCGCATGCTGGAACGGAATGTCGAGATAGGGCAACACGCCGTCGTGCGACATCATCGGAATGACGGCGTCAACATGGGGGTACGGATAAACATAATGGAGCCGCGTCCAGACGCCGAGCGCGCCGAGCCCGCGCACAAGATCGGAGAACCGCGTCTCATAAGCCTCGCCGCGCCAATCATAAGGCGCGTAGCGAAGATCGACGCCATAAGCCGATGTATCCTGCGAGATGACGAGTAGCTCGCGCACGCCGCTGGCGACGAGCTTTTCGGCTTCCTTGAGAACAGCGTCGATGCGTCGGCTCGCCAGACGGCCGCGCATCGAGGGAATAATGCAGAAGGTGCATGTGTTGTTGCAGCCTTCGGAAATCTTCAGATAGGCGAAATGCCTCGGGGTCAGGCGCACGCCCTGTGGCGGCACGAGGTCCTGATACGGATCATGTGGCTGAGGCGCGGCCGCGTGCACGGCGTCCATCACATCCTCATATTGATGCGGGCCCGTGACGGCGAGCACCTTCGGGTGAGCGGCGCGGATCAAGTCGGCTTCGGCCCCAAGGCACCCCGTGACGATAACGCGTCCATTGGCGGCGATCGCCTCGCCGATTGCCTCCAGTGATTCGGCGCGCGCGGAATCAAGGAACCCGCAGGTGTTCACGAGCACCGCGTCGGCGCCCTCATAGGTCGGGGAAATCTGATACCCCTCG
>CAZSBU010000089.1:0-1780 GCA_964605055.1 uncultured Caulobacterales bacterium
TGACGAGGGGATCGACTGGATGCTGCAGCAGCTTCGCGCAGCGCACCCAAAACCCGTCTTCCTTGTTGTTCATGGCGCGCAACAAGGCGTTTACCCCGAAAACGCCGAAAAGGGCATCGCCAATGCGCGTTTCGCTGAAGTCGTGGCGCAGCCGAATCTGGCGGCGGTGATATCCGGCGATCTGCACATGGATATGGACCGCGTCGTACATTCGAAACAAATCGGCCGGGTGCACTATCTCCATATTCCCGGGCTGGAACGCACCAAGATTCCAGACGAAACGCGCCATACGCCAATGTTCCGTGTTTTGACTATTTCAGACGCTGGCGACGTCATCGTCGATACCTATCGCGTCGGGCAGAGCGCACCGGTCGAGGAACACGTCTACCGCTTTTCGCTGGCGCCTTTCGCAGGCTCGGAAAGGTAGCATTCGTGCGGGGCGCTGAGCGCAGGACCTATCTGATTGCGGTGTTATGTGGCGCGCTCGTGGTTACCGCGTGCGCCGGATCGCCCAAGGGTGAAGCCTATGCCAGTCCGGCCTTCACGGATGTCGTCCGCGACGCCCAGACGATGTCGCGCGTTGACGCGCAAACTCTTCGTGGGGCGGTAAACCTTCTGGCGCTGGTCCCTTTTGACGAGAACGGCGATCTGCGCGCCATCGTTGAAATTCCAGCCGGCACATCGGAAAAATGGGAAATCAGCAAAGACGATCCGTACACAATTGTTTTGGAAAATCGGCATGGCGCGCCGCGGATCGTCGCATACCTCGCCTATCCGGCCAATTACGGCGCGATCCCCGGAACCATTGCCCCAAAAGACCTCGGCGGAGATGGCGATCCGCTGGACGTTCTTGTGCTGGGGCCAGCGCTTCCGCGCGGAGAGATCGTCCGTATTCGCCTGATCGGCGTTCTGCGGATGATCGAAGACGGCGAGCAAGACGACAAACTGATCGCCGTCCTGACAGACCGTTCGCCCTTCTCAAATGTTCGTACGATCGCTGAGCTGGATCGTGATTTTCCCGGCGCCGCCGACATGATCGAAATCTGGTTTGGTCGCTACAAAGGGGAAGCGAGCGAAGTCGAATTGCTTGGGTTTGAGGAAGCGGAAAGTGCATGCGGCAGACGAGGAGATGAGCTAGCGGCTACCGACATTTCAGGTTGTCGAAGCTTTCAAACTAACGTTCGCGCCAGCAGTCACCTCGCCGTTTTTGTATGACAGTTTGGTGACGTAGCGTTTCTCTTCCAATAATTAGCGACTCTGAAGTCAGATCGCCCGACGATTGGCTGGGTCTCCCAATCCAGATGCTAGCCGGAAAAAATCGATAACTTAATGCGATATTTGCTGAAACCCTCGCAAAGTCGCGATCTTTGCCTATCTCACTATGGCATTTTTAACTCCGGGGGGGTACGCACGTTTATGGCGGCAGGCGCGGCAGACTGTTCGGCGTCGCTCTGACTGCGCCCAATGACCGACGCCCGCGGGAGACGGGACAAACGATCGGTTCCAAAATGATTGCTGAATTCCTCGGCGCGCCGGTGCGGCGCAACCCGATGCGCGAGCGCGAATAGAGAGACGATGTAAACCAAGAGAGTTGTGTGATGCCGCTTCCCGGGAAATTCCGCCTGCCAGCAGATGGGCCGACAAGACCGCGCCGCTTGCCGCCGCCAATCCTGCGGGCGGCGGCGCTGGCGGCGCTCCTTCTGGCGGGCGCTTGCGGCGGCCAGTCCGGCGGCGGACAACAAGGCGGCGCGCTGCCTGTCATGGTGCGCGCGCCTGAAAT
>CAZSBU010000089.1:1790-9397 GCA_964605055.1 uncultured Caulobacterales bacterium
TCACGCTGTGGGACGATTATGTCGGCCGCTTCGAGGCGGTCAACAGCGTTCAGATCCGCCCGCGCGTGTCGGGTTATCTCGAGGCGGTCCATTTCGAGGATGGCGCGATCGTCGAAGAAGGCGCGCCCTTGTTCACCATCGACCGCCGTCCATTCGAGGCGGCGCTGACGGGGGCGGAGGCGCGCGCCGAGTCCGCGCAAACGTCGCAGCGGCTCGCGGATGCAGAACTTGCGCGCGCGCGGCGCCTGTTCGAAGCGCGGGCCGGCAGCCAGGAAGATCTCGACCGACGGCTGCAGGCCAAACAGGCCGCAGACGCTGACGTCGCGGCCGCCAACGCCGCCGTCCAGCAGGCTCGCCTCGAACTTGAATTCACGGAAATAAAGTCGCCGATCGCAGGACGCGCAAGCCGCGACCTCGTCAACAAGGGGAATCTCGTCACGGCGCAATCAACCCTGTTGACGACAGTCGTCTCGATCGACCCGATCCATTTCGTTTTTAACGGCAGTGAGCGCGACTATCTGAACTACTCGCGCCTGTCGAAATCAGGCGAGCGTCAGAGCTCGCGCGATGCGCCAAACCCAGTGCGCATCAAACTCGACGATCAGGAAGAATACGCGATCGAAGGCGTAATGAATTTCGTCGACAACGCCATCAACCCGACCACCGCCACCATTGAAGCGCAGGCCGTTGTGCCAAACCCAGACGGTTTTCTGACACCCGGCATGTTCGGCCGGCTGCGCCTTTACGGACGCGACCCGTTCGAGGCGATGCTCATTCCAGACGCAGCCATCCAGTTCGATCAGTCGCGCCGGTTCGTCTGGGTTGTCGGCGCGGGCGACGTCGCCGAGATGCGACCCGTCGAACTCGGGCGGCTTGTCGAAGACGGCATGCGGATCGTCGAAAACGGCCTGTCGCGCGATGACCGGCTGATCGTCTCCGGCTTCGCGATGCTGCGCCCGGGAGCGCCCGTCAATCCCCAACCCCTACCCCCGACCGAGACGACGCAGGCCGCGGCGGAGGCGGCCGCTGCGCCCGCCGTTGCGCGTTCGGAATAGGGCGCGGACATATGCCCATTTCCCGTTTCTTCATTGACCGGCCGATTTTTGCCGCGGTCATCTCGATCATCATCGTTCTTGTCGGCGGCATTGCCTATTACAGTCTGCCTGTTTCTCAGTATCCGGACATTGTGCCGCCCACCGTGCAGGTGACAGCGGTTTATCCGGGCGCCTCGGCTGAAACGGTTGCCGAAACGGTCGCCACGCCGCTGGAGCAGGAGATAAACGGCGTCGACGACATGCTCTATATGCAGTCACAGTCGACTGCAGACGGACGCCTGACGCTCACAATCACATTCCGGCAAGGCGTTGACGTGGACAACGCACAGGTGCTGGTGCAGAACCGCGTAGCCCGCGCCGAACCGCGCCTCCCGGAAGAAGTCAGGCGTCTCGGGATCGTGACGCAAAAGGCGTCTGCGGACTTCCTGATGGTTATCCACCTGTTGTCGCCCGACAACACATATGATCAGCTTTACGTCTCAAATTATGCAACGCTGCAGGTGCGCGACGAACTCGCCCGCATCGACGGCGTCGGCAATATCATTGTTTTCGGCGCCCGCGACTACGCGATGCGCATATGGATCGATCCGGAGAGAGCGGCGCTGCTTGATCTGACCGCCGGCGATATCGTGAGCGCTTTGCGCGCGCAGAACGTTCAGGTCGCATCCGGCACGCTCAATCAGGCGCCCATTGAAGGAGCTGATGCTTTTGAACTCTCGGTCGAGACCAAGGGTCGACTTATCGCGCCGGAGGAGTTCGAGAACATCGTCGTGAAATCTGACGATTCCGGTCAGGCCCTCGTGCGCGTGCGCGACATTGCGCGCGTGGAGCTCGGCGCGCAGGACTATTCGACAAACGCCTATCTCGACAATCAGCCCGCTGTCGCGCTTGCCATTTTCCAGCGTCCCGGCTCGAATGCGCTGACGACGGCCGAAAACCTCCTTGGCACGATAGAACGCATGAAGGCCACTTTTCCGCCCGGCCTTGATTACCGCGTCGTTTACAATCCGACCGAGTTCGTCGACGAGTCAGTCAAGGAAGTATACAAGACGATACTTGAAGCGACCGCGCTTGTCGTGCTCGTCGTATTCATATTTCTCCAGTCGCTGCGGGCTTCGCTCATCCCCATCATCGCCATTCCGGTGTCGCTGATCGGCACGTTTGCCGTGATGTCCGCCTTCGGATTTTCTCTCAATAACCTTTCGCTGTTCGGGCTGGTGCTGGCGATCGGGATCGTCGTCGACGACGCAATCGTCGTTGTCGAGAACGTCGAGCGCAACCTCGCCGAGGGACTTTCCCCCCGCGACGCGGCGCGACGGACAATGGACGAAGTCGGCGGCGCCCTCGTCGCCATCGCGCTCGTCCTGACGGCGGTGTTTATTCCGACAGCCTTCATCCCCGGTCTTTCCGGCGCTTTCTATCAGCAATTCGCCCTGACCATCGCAACAGCGACAATCATTTCCCTGATCGTTTCGCTGACGCTGAGCCCGGCGCTCGCGACGCTCTTGTTGCGCCCCCACCAACCACATCGTGCGGAGCGCCCTTGGGAGAGACCGCTCAAGGCGTTTTTTCGCGGCTTCAACAAGGGTTTTGATCGCCTCGCGGGGCGATATGCAGACATCATCTGCCGACTGGTGCGCACAAGCGCGCTCGTCCTTTTGGTGTATGGCGGTCTGTTGCTGTTCACAGGCATTCAGTTTCGCTTGACGCCAGCCGGATTTATTCCAGATCAGGATCAAGGCTATCTGATCGGGGTCGTGAACCTGCCTCAAGGCGCCTCGCTCGAACGCACCGACGCCGTGGTCCGGCGCGCCGCCGAGCTAGGCATGTCGATCGACGGCGTCGAACATGCCGCCATGTTTGCAGGCTTCAATGGCGCAACCTTCACGAATGCGTCGAATTCAGGGGCCATATTCTTTACGCTCGCCGAATTCGGTCACCGTCGAGATTACCGCGCGCTCCAGAACGAGTTACAGGGGGCGCTGGCGCAGAACATCAACGAGGCTTTCGTTCTCGTCATCGCGCCGCCGCCAGTGCGCGGCATCGGCAACGGGTCCGGTTTCAGGATGATGGTGCAGGACCGCGCAGGCCTCGGCCTCGATGCGCTCCAGCAGGCGACGTTTCAACTGATGATCGCCGCAAACGAGGATTCACGGCTGCGCAACGTCTTCTCGTTCTTTGAACGATCAACGCCGCGGGTTTATCTCGATATCGACCGCGAGAAAGCGGAGTTGATGGGCCTGCCTACACGCAATGTTTTCGAAGCTCTCGAGGTATACTTGGGTTCAGCCTTCATCAACGATTTCAATTATCTCGGCCGGACCTTCCGGGTCACGGCGCAGGCAGACGCCAATTATCGTCGTGACGCTGATGATATTTCGCTTTTCTACGCGCGCAATGCGCGCGGCGAGATGGCCCCGGTAGAGGCGGTCGCGCAGGCCCGTTCTGCAACCGGCTCCAGCCGGGTGCCACGCCACAATCTTTATCCTGCCGCGGAGCTTCAGGGCGAGGCTGCGCCGGGCGTTTCGTCCGCAGCGTCTCTGCTCGCCATGGAGGAACTCGCCGCGCGCGTACTGCCGCCCGGAATTTCGTTCGAATGGACCGATCTCGCCTACCAGCAGCGTCAGGCTGGCAACACGGCGGGGCTGGTCTTCGCGCTGGCGGTTGTGTTCGTGTTCCTCGTCCTTGCGGCCCAGTTCGAGAGCCTGACCTTGCCGCTTGCCGTTATTCTTATTGTGCCGATGACGCTCTTGTCAGCGATCACAGGCGTCAACATCGCGGGGCAGGCGAACAACATTCTTACCCAGATCGGTTTCGTCGTGCTCATCGGACTTGCAGCAAAAAACGCAATTCTCATCGTTGAATTCGCCAAGCAGCAGGAAGATCAAGGCAAGGATCTATTCAACGCCGCGACCGACGCAGCGCGCCTGCGCCTCAGGCCAATTCTCATGACGTCATTCGCCTTCATTCTCGGCGTTGTTCCATTGGTGATAGCGTCTGGCGCCGGATCGGAGATGCGCAACTCGCTGGGCGTTGCAGTTTTCTCCGGCATGCTCGGCGTCACAATATTCGGCCTGTTGCTGACGCCGGTATTCTTCGTCGTCGCGCGCCGCCTCGCGCGACAGCGAACGGTCCGGTCGCCCCAGCCAAGCGAATAGGCGTGGAGAGCGCAGCATGACAATCCTGAAACTTACCATTCTGGCGGCGGGCGCATTGGCGATCGCGGGTTGCGCTGTAATCGGCCCGGACTATGAGGCCCCCTCGCTCTCCAGTTTCGGCGAAGCAGGCTTTATCAATAGTGACGGCTACGCCACCGACGCGGCGCTCGCGAGCTGGTGGACGCTTTTCGGCGACGCTCAGCTTGACGCCATGATCGCAGAAGGGCTTGCCGAAAATCGCAGCCTCGGGGCCGCCATCGCCAACGTCAACGCCTCGCGCGCGCAATGGGGACTTGCGCGCCTGAACCGGCTGCCGACCGACACGGCGACGGGCTCCTATCTTGAGTCGCGACAGGGCTCGGCCGTATTCGCCGCCTCTACTGGCCTCGGCTCGGCGGCGCCTTTTCCAACAAACGACATTTCAACCGTGGACATCGCCGCCGTCTGGGAAGTCGATCTGTTCGGGCGCGTGACGCGAACAATCAATGTCGCCAAGGCAGATCTCGGCGAGGCCCAGGCGCTGCTTGCCGACCTCAGCGCAATCATCGCCGCCGATATTGCAGAGGCGTATGTCACCGTACGCGGATTATCAGCGCAAGTCTCCGTGGCCCGGGAAAACGTTGCAAACCAGCTATCGACCGTCGAGCTGACGCAAGCCACGCGCGACGCCGGTCGCGGCACCGATCTTGATGTCGAGCGCGCCAAGGCCCAGCTCGCCGGGACGCGCGCCCTAATCCCCGTTCTGGAGGCTTCGATCGCCGCGGCGTCCTATCGGCTGGGCGTCCTGACGGGCCGCACGCCGGAGGAAATTACAGCATTGCTCGCCGCATCTTCAGGTGAGGAATCCGTAACCGCGGCGAACCTGCCGCTCGTCGTCAAGCCTATCCCTATTGGCGATACGGGCGCCTTCCTGCGCCGGCGTCCTGATATCGCCGCATCCGAGCGCGCGCTTGCTTCTGCGACCGAGCGCATCGGTCTCAATCTGAGCGAAGCCTTTCCTCGCGTCGATCTGATTGGTCAGGCCGGCTATCAGGCGGTCGGCTTCAACGATCAGTTCTCGGCGAGCGCGCTCAACTTCTCCGCTGGGCCCTCAATCACCTGGTCAATCACCAATCTGGTGCGTGCGCGGCAGACGGTGCGTGCGGCGCGCGCCGGCGCCGAGGCCGCTTTCAACGCCTATGAAGGCGCCGTTCTGGCGGCGCTCGCTGAAACGGAAAGCGCACTCATTCGCCAGCGCAGCCTGCAGGCGCAACTGGTAGAGCTGACTGAGGCCGAACGCGCCAGCGGCGAGGCGGCCCGCCTTGCCCGGCTGCGCTATGAAAATGGCGCAACGGATTTCCTCGAGGTGCTCGACGCTGAGCGCCGCGACCTCGAAGCCGCAGATCGACTCGCCGCTGCACGCACCGATCTCGCGCAAGCTCAAGTGGCGGTATTCAGGTCCCTGCGCGCAGGGCCGGTGGCCGTCGCCACGACGCCGGATCGTCGAACGAAAATTGGTGGATAAGGGCTGCGGGAGATTCGTAGCCGTACGGCTCTGGCGCCCTGAAATTACGCACCGGATTTTCACACCGGATGCGATCTCGCCTCCGCAAACGCCGGCATGCGTAATCCTTCAGGTCGGTAGTTGGAGGCCGCGCGCCTTTCACGCTGGCAGCTTGGCGACGACCTTGATCTCGAAATCGAAGCCGTACAGCCATGTCACCCCCACGCCGGTCAGCGTGGGATGCGGAGCCGTTCCCCAGTACTCGCCGACGACGATGGGCCAGACCTTCTCAAAGGTTTGCTCCGGATTGACGAGAAATACGGTCACGTCGATCACGTCATCGAAACTGCAGCCAGCGGCTTCGAGGATGGCGTTCAGGTTTTGGAAGGCGCGGCGCACCTGCCCTTCGAGCGTCGGTTCCGGCGAACCGTCCTCGCGGCTGCCGACTTGACCTGATACGAACAGCAGACCGTTGGCGCGGATCGCCGGTGAGTAATGGTTCCGCTCGTACAGGGTTCGGCGGCCGGCGGGGAAAATCACATCGCGTGCGGTCATGAGAGATTCCTTTCGGGTGGGCGGGGTCACGCCATGGCTGACGCCGGGCGCGTCGGCTCGTCCGGTAACGGAATAAACTCAATATTGTCAGCATCCGGCAGCTTCATCCGACCAGCGTTCCAGTCCGTCGCCGCCTGCGCAAGCCGATCCTGCTACGAAGACACGACGTTCCAGTAGATGAAGCGCTCACCCACCGGCTCTCCGCCAAGGACCATGATCGTCGATGGCCCCAAGGCCTGCACGCGCGAGCCGAGCGCGCCAATCACAAGCAACTTGCCGGCTTCTGGTCTGACCCCCGATAAGTTGTCCATGTGATGCTAGAATCCGGCCCAGGAAGAAGGGACCGGACGATGAAGCGATCAAGGTTTTCGGAAGAGCAAATCATCGGGATTTTGAAGGAGCACGAGGCGGGCATTGCCGTCGCCGATCTTGCGCGTAAACACGGCATATCGGCGGCGACGCTCTATTCGTGGAAGGCGAAGTTCGGCGGCATGGAGGTTTCCGACGCCAAGCGCCTGAGGGCGCTCGAAGAGGAGAACGCCAAGCTGAAGCGGCTCCTCGCCGAGGCGATGCTCGACAACACCGCGTTGAAGGATCTTGTGTCTCGAAAGTGGTGACGCCCGCCGCCAGGCGCGAAGCCGTCGCCATTCTCGAAGACGCTTACGAGATGAGCGAGCGGCGGGCGTGTCGAGCAATCGGAGCCGATCGCACGAGCGTGCGCCAAGCCATCGAAGACGCCCGCCGCGACGGGGTCTTCATCGTTCCGCTCTGCCCTTTTGCAAAAGCGCAGATCGACCGCCACCCGGAATGGCAGGATGTGATCTCCCGGAAATAGTCGCGCCCCAACTCGCAGCCATCCGAATTGGGCGCCCATGGATGAAATCCGAATCCAGTCGGTATTAGGGCTAAGTTATCGTCATTATTCGCATGGCGACTGCCAACGCCGTCCGTATACCCAAGCCTGCGGCCGATTCTTCAGCTGACTTTGCAGTTCAGGTTTTGATTGAGAACGGTCAGGCTACGATGGCTGCAACCAGACCTTCAGGACGCGACCTAACTGCTGTCGTTCGCTCGAAGCAACCTCTGAAGAGCGCGACCATTCTTGCCAAGACCCTTCACAAGTCCAAATTCCTTGAAGCGACCTGGACGCCGCGCCGCTCTAACGTGCCAGCAAAATGACGCAGAAGCGCGAGGCTGCACACGCACGGCTAGCCGGTCATTGAGATCAAAGTGGAAACACGCCGATCAGAAGAGTGGAAAAAGTGGAAACGGCGCTGAAGCACCAGACCTTGGAGTTTGACTTTATGGCGCGAGTGACGGGGCTCGAACCCGCGACCTCCGGCGTGACAGGCCGGC
>CAZSBU010000090.1:0-2568 GCA_964605055.1 uncultured Caulobacterales bacterium
CCTCTGCCGCACGGAGCACATGTTTTTCGAGGCGGACCGGATTATCGCGGTGCGCGAGATGATCCTCGCCGGCGACAAGCCGGGCCGCGAGGCGGCGCTCGCCAAGCTGCTGCCGATGCAACGCTCGGACTTCGAGGGCATTTTCCGCGTCATGCGCGGCCTGCCGGTCACGATCCGTCTGCTCGATCCGCCGCTGCATGAGTTCCTGCCGCACTCGGATCATGAGATCGAGGAGGTGGCGAAGGCTTCCGGCATGGATGCGGCGCGGCTGAAAGAGCGCGCGCACGCCTTGCACGAATTCAACCCGATGCTCGGGCATCGCGGGTGCCGCCTTGGCATCTCCTTCCCCGAGATTTACGAGATGCAGGCGCGCGCCATTATCGAGGCGGCGGCGAATGTCGCGGCCGAGACCGGCGATCTCGTCGAGCCGGAGATCATGATCCCGCTCGTCGCCGCGAAGGAAGAATTGATCCTTCTCAAAGGGCGCATCGACGCAGTCGCCGCGACGGTGCTGCGCGAGCGCAACGTCAAGATCGCCTATCTCGTTGGCACCATGATCGAACTGCCGCGCGCTGCTTTGACAGCGGACCGGCTTGCTGAACATGCGCAGTTTTTCTCGTTCGGGACGAACGACCTGACGCAGACGACCTATGGCCTGTCGCGCGATGACAGCGCCTCGTTCATGCCGGATTATCTGCGCAACGGAATTCTGGAGAAAGATCCGTTCGTCACCCTCGATCGGGACGGCGTTGGCGCGCTTGTGCGGATTGCGGCGGAAAAGGGCCGGGCCACCCGGCCAGACATCAAGCTCGGGATTTGCGGCGAGCACGGCGGCGACCCGGATTCGATCGCGTTTGTCGAAACCCTCGGGCTCGATTACATCTCCTGTTCGCCCTATCGCACCCCCATCGCTCGACTTGCAGCCGCGCAGGCGAGCCTCTCGGCCCGAATCGGCGCGAAGGCGTAAACTGGCCCATTTCGGGGCGGGGTTGGGTCAGCGAATGGACCGATCACAGGAAGTTGTGGAAAAATTTACTGCGATCCTGTCGCCGGGATTTCCCAATAAGTTCAACAAATCAAATGGTTAACCACCCTAATGAAATAGTTAACAAAGAGTTAACGGGACGGCTTTTCGTTTGCGCTGGAGGGCGCGGAACCCATATAACGGGATGAAGGCGTGCCGAGAGGCGCGTCTTTTGCTTCTGTGGATATCAGGCGTGCAGATCAAAACTTTACCGGGCTTGTATCCGGGAACGAGTTTCGGGGTGAGAACTATCGGAGTGGTCTCCGATCGAAACTGAACGGCGCTAGCGAGCGTCTGTTACATGAGCGTGGTTGAGAGCGCGCCGGCGGATTGCCGGGGCGCTGCCCAAAACGGGCCTGTCTAGCGAGGACAGGCGTAACTATGACGAGAGGCGCATGAAGAACGGTTGCGTATTGTCTGATCGTCCTGCTGTTGGCAGCGATGCCGCTCGCGATCTCTTCCATATTCCGGACGTTAACTGGACCGCCCGCAGCCTGCTGGCCGCGACCGGGGCGGCGTTCTGCGTGCTTTTGACAGCGATCAGCGCCACGGCGTCAGTCAAACGCGCCAAGGAGGCGCGGACGGTGGAACTCGCCGTCGCGGATGAAGCCGAGCTTATGGCTGAATTCGCGGACTTCCTCGCCGAGCGTACTGCCGAAGCGCGCGCTTCGCTCGACGCCCCCAGGCTGAAGCCCGCCAAAACGACTGCGGCCATTCTCGAAGAGGGGCCGGCCGCAAAAGGCGTCATCGACTTCGATTTCTCGCTGCTCACGGTCGCTGCGCTCAAAGGCGAAGAGCGCCGCTGCCTTGCCGATGCGATCTATTATGAAGCCCGCAGCGAAAGCCGGCTCGGCCAGGCGGCCGTAGCCGACGTGGTTCTTAACCGCGTTGCGAGCGCGATTTATCCCAATTCGATCTGCGAGGTCGTTTATCAGGGTTCGGAGCGCCGGACGGGCTGCCAGTTCTCGTTTACATGCGACGGCTCGATGAAGGCCCGACGCAATGAACAGAAATACGCAGAAGCCGAGTTGATGGCGGGCGCGATGCTGGCTGGCGTTCGCGCCCCGGTCAGCCGCTATGCAACGCACTATCACGCCGATTACGTATCCCCGCCATGGGCGCAGAAACTGACCCCAACGGCGACGATAGGCGTGCATAAATTTTACAGATTTCCGTCGCGCCGGGTCGTCGCTTCGGCTGAATAATCTTTGTAAAGACTATTCTGTAGCGACGAAATCGAGGCCTGCGTCGAAACACGGGGCTGAATGCGTTATCGCTCCCGACGAGATGACGTCTACGCCCGTCTCGGCAATCGCGCGTACAGTGTCGAGCGTCACATTTCCCGAAGCCTCAAGCAGCGCCCGGCCGTTCGTCATCTCAACGGCGCGGCGCAAATCATCGAGCGACATATTGTCGAGCAATATCGCATCGGCGCGTTCGTCGAGCGCCTGAGCGAGCTGCTCAATGCTGTCTACTTCAATTTCGATACGGACGAGATGGCCGACGTGGCTCCGCACAGCCCGGATTGCCGGCGCGATGGCGCG
>CAZSBU010000090.1:2578-9381 GCA_964605055.1 uncultured Caulobacterales bacterium
CGACGATATGATTGTCCTTGATCATGGCGGCGTCAAAGAGCCCGAAACGATGGTTCTTTCCCCCGCCGCAACGGACGGCGTATTTCTCGAAGGCCCGGAGGCCCGGCGTTGTCTTACGCGTGCAAACGATCTGCGCGGCCGTGCCTTCAACAGCCTTGACCAGCGCCGCAGTAGCCGTTGCAACGCCTGACAGCCGGCCAAGAAAATTCAGGGCGACGCGTTCACCCAGAAGCATGCCGCGCGCGGGACCGTCGATCCGCGCAATCGCCGCGCCAGCAGCAACTGACGATCCGTCGCCAGCGAGATAATCAACGCGGATCATTGGTTCGCACTGACGGAATGCGGCGCGCACAAATTCAAGGCCGGCGATTACGCCCGGCCGCCGCGCAGCCAGTAGCGCTGTCGCGGTGCGATCAGGCGCAATGCACGCGGTCGTGGTGATGTCGCCGGCAAGGCCGAGATCTTCGCTGAGAGCGGCGGCAACTGCTGCATCGACGAGATGGGCCGGCAAGGGCGCAATCATGCGAGCGCCTCCTCAAGATGGGAAACGCTCGGCGCTGCGGTGATGAATTCAACGGAGGGCGTTGAAGCGCCCTTCGCCAAACGCAGAAGCGAATGCAACTGTGCAGGCGCTGTGTCTGGAAAGTCGGTTCGGTAATGGCCGCCCCGGCTTTCCTCACGGGCGAGCGCGCCCTCGACGATCAAGCGTGCGCTGACGATCGCGCTCAATAAGCCGCTTGTAAGGCCCTCATAAACCGACAATTGATCCAGCGTATGGCGGACTTCAAGAAGGCTCGCACGCGATCGCAACAGGGCGCATCCGGACGACATGGCGTGGCGCAGGATGACGCAGGCGCGCGGGTCCGCGGGCTGTGGCGCAAGGCTGAAGCGATCGGCTGGCGCCGCGCCCTGGCTGTGCTGTCTCGCTTCAGCGCCCAGCAGCGCCTGCGCTGCGCGACCGCCGAAAACCACCGCTTCCAGAAGAGAATTGGACGCGAGGCGGTTGGCGCCGTGGACGCCGGTCGAGGCGACCTCCCCGATTGCCCACAGGCCGGGAACGGACGAGCGGCCGAATGCGTCGGTGAGCACGCCGCCCATGTGGTAGTGCGATGCGGGCGCAACGGGCAACGGCTCGACGCGGGGATCGACCCCGCCAGCGCGCGCCGATCCGTAGACGGTCGGAAATCGTTCCGGAAACGCATCGCCGATGGCGCGCGTCGCGTCGAGCAAGGCGCCGCGACCGGCGTTGCGTTCCGCCTCGACGGCGCGGGCCACAATATCGCGCGGCGCGAGTTCCGCATCGGGATGATAGTCCGGCATGAAGCGGCGGCCATCGCGATTGACCAGCGTCGCCCCTTCGCCGCGCAGCGCTTCCGTCGCAAGCGGGGCCGGGTCAACGCCGATGTCGATTGCAGTTGGGTGAAACTGAACAAATTCAGGGTCGCGAATTATTGCGCCCGCGCGTGCGGCGAAGGAAAGCCCGTGGCCCTGCGCGCGAACGGGATTAGTCGTGACCGCATAAAGGCCGCCGAGCCCGCCCGTCGCCAGAATGGTTGCCGACGCGTGCAGCAATTCGCGCACGCCCCGATCGATGTCGAAGGCGAGCGCGCCCGAGACGGCTCCATGCTCGTCGACGAGAAGGTCTTCGACGACGACACGCTCAATGATCGTGATGTGAGGCGCGGCGCGCGCCGCGTCGATCAGCGCCGCCATGATCGCGGCGCCCGCCTGATCGCCGGAAGCGTGTACGATCCGGTCGCGGCCATGCGCCGCCTCGCGCCCTACTTTCAGCGACCCATCCGCATGCCGATCGAAGGGAACGCCATAGGCGATGAGATCGCCAATCCGCGCCGGACCTTCTTCGCAAAGGATTTGCGCTGCGGCGTCATCAACAAGCCCTGCGCCGGCGGCAATCGTGTCGGCAAGGTGCAGCGCGGGACTGTCGCCGGGTGCGACCGCCGCGGCGATGCCGCCTTGCGCCCAGCCTGACGATCCGCCTTTGCCGAGGGGCCTCGCAGTTACCACCGTCACGGCCCGCGGGGCGAGCTTCAGCGCGGTGAAGAGCCCCGCAACGCCGGCGCCGATGATGAGGATGTCGGACGTCATGGGCGGGCCACCATCGAGATTGCGGCGCGCAATGACGCGTTGAACCTGGGCGCGTTCACCCGCGCGCCTCGACTGCCAAAACCTCTGGCGCCTTGCGGTGATCATACATCGACTGCCGCTTCAGGGGCAGGGCGATCATTCGCTCGATGGCGACGCGCGCCCGGGCGGCGACCGACGGGTCGATTTCAACCTTGTGCTCCATCGTCTCAAGCGAGCGCAGGATTTTCGGCAGGGTGATGAGCTTCATATAGGGGCACAGATTGCACGGACGGACGAAATTGACCTCGGGATTGTCAATGGCCACATTATCCGACATCGAACATTCCGTGATGAGCACGACATTCTTGGGCTGCTTGTCGCGCACAAAATTGCTCATGCCGCTTGTCGAGCCGGTAAAGTCGGCGGCGGCGACGACCTCCGGCGGGCATTCCGGGTGGGCGAGAACGATGACGCCGGGATTGGCTTCGCGCAGTTCGGCGATATCCTCGGCGGTGAACCTCTCGTGCACTTCGCAGGCGCCCGCCCACGTCACGATCTTGACGTCGGTCATGGCCGCCACATTGCGTGCAAGATACTGGTCCGGCAGAAAAATGACCGTATCGGAGTCCCATTCGCGGGCCGCCCACTCGACGACCTCAACGGCGTTCGACGACGTGCAGCAGATGTCGGTTTCCGCTTTCACATCGGCGTAAGTATTCACATAGGTGACGACGGGCGCGCCCGGATATTTCTGTTTTAACAGGCGGACGTCGGCCCCGGTGATCGATGAGGCGAGCGAGCACCCCGCCCGCAAGTCGGGGATCAAGACCGTTTTATCCGGACAAAGAATTTTCGAAGTGTCGGCCATGAAGGCGACGCCCGCCTGCACGATCACATCCGCGTCTGTCGCTGCGGCTTCCTTGGCGAGTTGCAGGGAGTCGCCGGCAAAATCGCCGACGCAGTGAAAGATCTCGGGCGTCATGTAATTATGAGCCAGAACGACCGCGTTGCGTTCTTTTTTCAGCGTGTTGATTGCGGCGATGTAGGGCGCATGCAGGCGCCATTCGGCCTTGGTGATAAAGTTCGAGACGCGAGGGTAAAGGTGCGCGGTCGCCGCCTCAACTTCGGGCGTATAGGCCAGCGCATCTGCTGCCGCCCGATGGTCGGGTCTGATGATTGTGGTCATGATCGCCTCTCTGCCGGCGGCCGGCGGATTATGCTCAGACTGAGCATATATAGGGTACGCGTTCTGATACGCAATGGCTCTGTCTGCGACAGTAAGCGCGGGGAACGGGGCGTCAAGTTGCTCTCACATTTGGGCTCGAAGACGTGAACGCGGCGACCAGAAGGATTTGTCTGGCGATGGCTTTACCCGGTGCGACCGGCCGATTTCATGCGCGGAATGATCAATCCGGTTGCGCTCGTCGCCGACGCGGTTGCGGCGTTTGTTCGAAACAGGGCGGCTGGCCGGCCTGAGACGTTCTGGCTCATTCGATCGGTGCGTGTGACGAGGCCAGATTTCTCCACGCTGCGCCGGAAATTCTGCTTGTGAAAGCGAAAGCCTACAATGGCCTCGACGCTTCGCTGCAACTCGAAGAGCGTGAACTCGTCCGGCATCAATTCGAAAATGACGGGCCTGTATTTCAATTTACTCCGAAGTCGGCCTATCGCGGTGGCGAGGATGCGGCGGTGGTCCGACCGCATCGAGGCGCCAAGAAATGCGTCCGCTTGCGGGATGGAGAACTCAACAGAGCCAGCACTTGTCTGGAATGCGTCGCGATGGGCTTCCGCAACTAGGCCCGCTTCATACATCAGCTCATATCTTTCGAGCGCGCGCTCCTCTTTCCAGACTTGTTCGCCAGTCCCGAAAACGGCGGCGATCCGCGCCAGCCGGGACGCACGAAGCCCGGCGCCGTCTGCGCACGCCCATTCTGCGAGCGCTGGAAGTATGCGGTCTTCTATCTGCGCGGGCGGGCCGTTGCGCCAATCTTCCCATGGAAAGAAATCATACCAGCTGCGCCAAGCCGCATCGCTCGCTCGCACGGCCGCCGGCTGCGAGGCAAGCGCGAGGTATCCTACCGAAACGATCCGGTCCCCGTCCGCGCCGTCAGCGAGATCGGCGACGGGCGCTTCTCTGCCTTTGTCGCCAAACGTGTAGAGCTGTTCGACATAGCCGATGGCGACGCTCGCCTGGCGATTCACCCACTCCCGAACGCCGATTTCGAACGTGCGGTGCGTGCCAGGCTCGAAAGGCCCGTAAGGCAAACTCGTTGCGCGATCGGGCGCGCCAACGCAAAGTACTTTAGGTTCTTCATCGTCCACGACCGCGAGTACCGCATTGAGGGCGATCGCAACCCTCGCGACGGGCGGAGAATAAATCTCCTTTGCTGGCGTGGACTTTCCGGATCGGGTCGGTCGGCGTTGATTTGGCTTTTCAGCGGGCATAAGCCCCTGTATCGCGCCGTCAGGCAGCCAGGGGCAAGGTCGTGAGCGGGCCTGTCGCCGCTGCGCAGGGCGGCCCTAGATCGTCAACCGCATCAATCATGGCCCCGTCTCTACCGAGAATTTCATCGGCGTAGGTCACGAGAAGCGGGCAGGGGTCGGCGTGCGGCGCCGCGGTGCGCAAGCGCTTCATCAGATTGGCTTCATGTGTATGGGGCTCGCGCATGCACATGACCACAAATGCAGCCGCCGTCGATCGGGATACGCCTCGATTGCAATGCACGAGGATGTCCCCATCCCCGTCCCATGCCTCGACGAAATTGACGATCCGGCGCGCGCGTTCCTTGGCGGCGTTGCTGATGGTGCGCGCGCAGGATTCCTTCTCTACGTAGAGGGCGAGATGAGCCTGGGCATCAAGCCCCTTGAAGCTGGGCATAGGCTCATCGTCCGATAGGAGCGAGATAACCCGCTTCGGATGGTAGGTTTGCCAGGCGGCATCGATGCCTTCGAGAGAACTGATGAGCAACATGTCGATAGATTGGGCATTGCGATGAGAGAATAGAAGGCGACAATTGTGTAGAAATCGTACAATCGCGCAGAGTTTACCGCGATTGATCTGCCTCAAGGCTCTGCATTAATTCTGAAAAGCGCCGAACGTACAGTTCCTCCGCCTTTCGGGTTGTCTCGACGGTTAGCACCACGGCTGGCAAGCCCCTGGGGGGACCAAACAGCGCCCGCGCCTCGTCATGGTCAAAACCGGCGATCTGCGTTGCCTCGAAAAACGCGCTCGCCTTATCAGCCCGCTTAATCGCCTTTTCAACTGTTTCCGGCAGTTCCGCCGGCAACCCGAACCGCAAGTGAACGGCGCGTTGCAGACGTCTTTCAATCTGGCGATAGGCGTCGCCCAACGCGGATTTGAACGGGCTGATCATGTCGCCGATAACAAATTCAGGCGCATCGTGCAGCAAGGCGCACAGACGCCATTTTGTCGGCCAATCCGGCCTCAGGACCGAACAGAATTCTTCAACCAGTAACGAGTGTTGCGCAACCGTAAATGGGAGCGGGCCCGCCGTCTGGCCATTCCAGCGGGCGACGCGAGCAAGCCCATGGGCGATATCCTCGATTTCGATATCGACGGGCGAGGGGTCGAGCAAATCCAGACGGCGGCCGGAAAGCATCCGCTGCCAGGCCCGCGGCGTTGAACTGGATGTACGAGTGGCGCGCAAGGCCATTCCAATTACGTCCTAACGATAAGCCCGCTCGGCTATCAGACGATCCGGCGCCGCACAACCTCGGGAAACGATGAGCAGACCGCCTTACGCGGTGGAGTGGCTTGCGCTCCGCAGGGCGGCTGGGCGACGATCGCGATACGTAATTATAAACAACGGGAGGCGACAAATGACAGAATATGAAACAGCGGTGGTTCACCGCCGTACATCGGGCCTCGTCTGGCTATGGGCGCCTATCGTTCTCATTCTGTTTGTGGGCGGCGCGATTTCAATTGCGGCCGGCGTTCAAAACCCGGGGCTCTCGCTCATCGACAGTCTGGCAACCGGCTTCGGCGCGCTGGCGGCGATCATCGTCGGATTATTTGGGGCAGCCATTGGCGTCATCGTCGGTCTTATCGGGGCCGTAATTGGGCTGGTCGCGGCTGGCGGCGCGGTTGCGGTGACGCTTTTCTTGGTCGGCTCGCCCTTGCTGGCGCTTGTGCTGCTATATCTTTTGCTTCGCCGCAATCGTTCGTGCCCGGATCCGACGGTGCACTAGCGGGCGCTCGACGAGCTTTAATGCCTGTCGCTATTCCGCCCGCCTGATGAACCCCCCGCTTGACGTGTCGACGACGATCCGGTCGCCCGGCGAAATATAGGAAGGGACCATCACCCGCACGCCATTGTCGGCGATTGCCGGCTTATAGGACGCTGAGGCAGTCTGTCCTTTTTGCGACGGCGTCGTCTCCGCGACCGCGACAATTGCCTGTTCGGGCATACGTAGGTGGATCGGCGCTTCCTCGTGCATCTCTATCGCCAAGACGCCGCCCTCCGTCAGGTAAGCTGCCGCATCGCCAACGAGACCGGCAGGCACGGAAAGCTGTTCGAAGGTTTCGACGTCCATGAAAATCAGGGCGTCGCCCTCTGCGTACAGGAATGAAAAGTCCCGTATCTCAAGGCTTACTTTCTCGACGGTTTCCGAGGACCGGAAGCGCTCGTTAAGCTTGCTACCGTCTTTTAAGCCTTTGAGTTCGACCTGATTATAGGCCGGTCCCTTGCCCGGCTTGA
>CAZSBU010000091.1:0-2576 GCA_964605055.1 uncultured Caulobacterales bacterium
CTGCCAGTTCATCAAGCCCGACTATCAGCGTCTTGAGATAGCCGTGCACGGACGGACGCGCGATCCCGAGCGCGGCGACGAGGGTTTCTTCGGCCCCTATCGCCGCATGGCGCGTGCGCGCCTGATTGAAGCGCGGGACGGCGCACAGTGGACGGGGGTGACGACGCGCATCGCCGAGCGGCTTCTCGAGACTGGCGCTGTTGATGCGGTGATCACAGTCAAGCCGGACCCCGCGGATCGCTGGCGGCCCGTTCCGGTCATCATAACAAATGCCGCTGATATGGCCGCTTGCCGCGGTATGCGGATGGGTTACGCCCCAACGCTCGCCATGCTGGAGCCGGCGCGCGCTGCAGGGTATCGACGTATCGCGCTCATTGGCATTCCTTGCCAAGTCTACGCTTTGCGTGCGCTGGAAGCTGAATTGGGTTTTGAGCGCATTTTCGTAATCGGCACGCCGTGCTCGGACAACACAACGACTGAGCGCTTCCACGAGTTTCTAGCGCTGCTGAGCGACCGACCTGAGACGATCTCCTACCTCGAATTTCGCGCCGACTTTCATGTCGAACTGCGTTTCGATGACGGCCGGCGGCGCGAGATTCCATTTCTGCAACTGCCCATTTCCAAGCTGCCGCCGGATTTCTTTCCGCTAACCTGCCGCACCTGCGTCGACTACACCAATGCGCTGGCCGATATCACGGTTGGCTATATGGGCGGCGAGGGCGAACAGTGGATCCTCGTTCGCAACGAACGGGGGCAGGAATTGCTCGATCTTCTTGGCTCGGAAGTGGCGCTATCCGAGCCTGGCTCGTCGGGCAAGCGCGCTAACGCCGTGAAGGGTTTTCTCGAGAACACGCGGCGCGCTGCAGGCGGCCTGCCGCTGCGCGCGATGCCGAACTGGGTCCGGCCGATAGTCGGCTGGCTGATGCCCCGGATTGGTCCGCGCGGGCTGGAATTCGCGCGCACCCGGATCGAGATGAAGGCGATCGAAACGATCTTGCACCTGCGGCGGCAGGAACCGCGGCGCATGAAGTCGATGATTCCGCCTTTCGTCTGGCGGCTCGCGGCCCCTTACGGCCTTGCGGCTGAACCAGGGGAACGCACAGTCGCGCCGCCAGACGAAAGCGAAAACAAAAGTAGCTAACGATGTCAAAGAGCCGACGCGGAATTACCCACGTCTTGCGGCTCTCCGGCACACGACCCTCAAACCGCCGTCAGATGATAGATCCGCCGCTGAGGGTGGGGTATAAGTGGCGGGATAACTGGCGGGACGGATTTATTTTCATATTTAAAATCAGCAACTTATAAGATCGGTCGGCAATTGCGCCTGAAAAACGTTTTTTGCCGACCGTTGGATCAGACTTTCGCTCTCGTCAGAGCTCAGTCCGTCGTCTGCGCAATCAACGCTTGTCAGCAGATTTTTGCACGTCGCCGACTTTTTTCTGCACGGAGCCAGTTGTTTTTTGTACTTGGCCTTCCGCTTCAAGCTTTCTATCGCCGGTTATCTTGCCAGCCGCCTTTTTCGCATTGCCGGCGATCTTGTTTCCGGCGCCTTCATTCTGGTTCTTATTCATACGTCGCTCCTTTTCATGTACCGGAAAAACAAAGCCAACGCTGGAAGGTTCCAGAAGAATTGATGGCGCCGGTGGGAACCACAATTGCCGAAAGGCGTTTGGTCTGTTGCAACGAAGAAAGTTGGCAACATGACGGCTACGGGCTTACTAATCTGGCTGGTCATCGGCGCTATCGCAGGTTGGCTGGCGGGTGTTCTCGTCAAGGGTTGGGGCTTTGGCCTCGCCGGAAACATCATCGTCGGCATAGCGGGAGCCTTCATCGGCGGTTTCCTGTTTGACGCACTCGGCATTTCAACGGGAGCCGGATTGGTCGGATCTATCCTGGGCGCAACAGTTGGCGCGGTCATTTTACTTGTCGCGATCAGGCTTTTTCGATCGGCGTGATCAGCGCGGGCCTTTTGGTCGCGCTCGTAGCTCGAGATGATATATCGCTGTACGGATTCATAACATCCGTATACGGGCAGAAATTGATCTGTATATAAATCTTTTTACTTCCCCAAAATTAACAATAGTACGGGTTATGCGCCAAGGCTGGCGCCGTGGTTGCGTCCATCACGAAGAGGCGCCATATTGGGCGTATGAGCGGCACAGACGAAATGAACGTCGGCAGTCTCAATATTCATGATTTAAATGAGTGTATCCCGCGTCTGCGCCGTTTTGCGCGCAGTATGACGCGAGACGATGCCGCGGCTGATGACCTCGTACAGGATTGCCTTGAGCGAGCAGTCGCCAAATCACACCTGTTTGATGGAGAAAATCTCAGCGCATGGCTAATGACCATCTGTAAGCGGATTTATCTGAATTCCGTCCGAAGAAAGAGGGTGCATAACTGTGCAGTGCCGATCGATTTTTCAGACGGCTGTCCTGCCGGTACAGAAGCAACGCAGGAAGACGCATTTTTCTTGCGTCAGGTTCTAACAAACCTTGACCGCCTCTCGGCCGGCGAGCAACGCATCATTACGTTGGCCGCGCGTGACGGACTTGAATATGTCGAAATCGCCCACG
>CAZSBU010000091.1:2586-9306 GCA_964605055.1 uncultured Caulobacterales bacterium
AAATCGGTACAGTGCGCTCGCGGCTATCGCGCGCGCGCGCAAAATTGCGTCGCTCTATGGAGACAGTAAACGGCGCTGTCTTAGGGCCAATGCCGCGAGAGGCGCCGACATGCGCGGGTAGGACGAAATACGCGGCTATGGAAGCGGAAACACGGCCAACCGCATAACTCCAAACACATAGCCTGTGACGCGGACTTTATCAGTTGCGCCTTATTGCATCCCCAATTTCATCAGCTGCATCCCCAATCGCGTCTTCCATTTTGTCAGCGGGGCTGCGTTGTTCCTGATAAATCAAATAACCAATGATCGCGACGAGAATAACGCCAAAGATAATGGCGAGCCGTTTCGTGGATTCGTTCATGTGCGGTCCTTGCGTTACAGCTCCTCAACGCGTTAGAGCGAATAAGGTTCCCAAAAATGCGTCGAGGGCGCGTTACGCCGGAGAGTAATACCAGAATAGTTATTTTCAGCGGCGGCGCTTTATAGACCGCTAATGGCGCGCAGGGGCTCTGGGGGCGGACGTTATTCTGGCGGCGCTGCTGGTTCTGCGGTGTCGGGTTGCTCCTCGGGCAAATTAAACGCCTGTCCGGGATAAATCAGGTTTGGATCGCGAATCTGGTCGCGGTTGGCTTCATAGATGACCGTATACTGATACCCCGTTCCGTAAACGCGCCGCGCAATGCGCCACAAGCTGTTGCCGGGCTGGACAATGATACGCCCTTCAGTGCGGGCGAGTGCGCCTGGGGAAGCCCGTTCGAACGGTATCTCTATCGCGTAGGCAGGACGGTCATCCGCCCCCAATTGAACAACGAGCAGCGTATAAACCCCTGGCGCCATCGAGGCGGTCATCGTCCATCGCCCATCCTGCCCCGACCCGGCCTGGTTTACAAACTGGCGGTTGGCGAACAATTGTACGACCCGCCCCGGCTCCGCACGGCCTGAGAAAATGACGCTCCCAGCATCGTCGTAATCAATCGAGTCGAGGCTGAGCGGGCCAAGACCGTCAACTGCCTCGCGCGGATCCTGGAGAACTTCTGTTGCGCCGCCGGGCGTCGTGCGCAGAACGAGCGGGCGATCTCCCTCTCTCTCGGGGACATAAATCACCACCGTCTGGTCGGACCTGATGGTCAACCCGTCAGTGGTCGTCATTTCGAGACTGAGCTCGACAGGTCCGGCGTCGAGCGGGGCGTCCGTCACGATGACCCAAGAGCCGTCTGCCTGCGCCGTTGTTTCAGCGAGCGGCGCTGCGTTCGCGAGCACGACAACCTTCGCGCCCGCAGCAGCGCGACCGGCGATCACGGCGTCGCCCGAACGATCGACGCGCACAATGTCGAAGCTCGGCAGTTGCGATACCGCAGGCGGCGGTTGCGGCGCCTCGGCCGGGGATGAGGTGGGCGGCGCCGGTGTCTTGTCGCCGATAAGCCCGTATTGGTCAGCGACCCGCCAGGCGACGAAAGCAATGAGCACGATGAGGACGGCGATAATTACGATGCGCATGAGGCTCCCGTGTCCTTCGACTGCGGCTGCCGACACCGGCGGCCCGGGCCGGCGACGCGGCCGTTAGTGCCGCACACCGGCTCTTGGCTTGACGCCCGCCGCAAAGTTCACCCATAGGGTAGTGCGCCGCGGTCGCGTTGAAAACCACCAATTAAAGCAAGTATATGAAATGTCTTTGTGTTTACTGTGGGTCTCGCTTTGGCGACGATCCGGCGTTTGGCGATGCGGCCCGGCTTCTCGGCGCCGAGACAGCCCGGCGCGACTGGCGTCTCGTTTATGGCGGCGGCAAACTCGGCCTAATGGGCGCATCGGCTGGCGCGGCGAGAGACGCGGGCGGGCGCGTTTTCGGGGTCATCCCCGATTTCCTTGTCGAAATGGAAGGCGTTCTCGACGGCGTTGAGCACACGGTCGTGAAAACGATGCATGAACGCAAAATGCGGATGTTCGAGGAAGCTGACGCGATTGTCACGCTCCCGGGCGGAATTGGCACCCTCGAGGAAGTTATCGAGACAATGTCGTGGGCTCGACTTGGGCTGCATCGCAAACCCATCATCATGCTGAACGTGAACGGCTTCTGGGAGCCGCTCCGAATCATGCTGGAAAATCTCGTGAAGCGGGGCTTCGCTGCGCCTGAACTGCTATCGGATTACTGTTTTGTCGACACCGTCGATGAAGTTTTTATTGCCGCCGAGCGGCGTTTGCTGCGTTCGCTGGCTTGAATCGGGCGGTACATTTGAGCCCGACAATTCCCGGTGCTGAGTAAAATGCGATTGCGCCGGCTATTTGCGTAGTGGGATGGCGCTTGCCCCTTTCTATGTAGTGCTATTCCAACGCGTTGTCGGCGTTGCGTAATGGGGGCTACTGGAAAAGCGGCCCGTAACGAACCCGAAGGCGCACGATGTAGGATGACGCTTGACGCGACGATACTGCAGGTTATTCCCGCCCTTGACGCTGGCGGCGCCGAACGAACGACCGTTGAGGTCGCTGCAGCGGTCGTCCGCGCCGGCGGCAAGGCGGTAGTTGCGACAAGCGGCGGACGGCTGTGCGATGAGGTCCGCGCCGTCGGCGGTGACGTTATATTGGGACCGGTACAGAGCAAAAATCCGCTGATGATCCTGAGGAACGCAGGCTGGCTGGCGAATGTCATCGCAGACGCTGACGCGGCCATAATCCACGCGCGCTCGCGCGCGCCGGCATGGAGCGCCGGCCTCGCCGCACGGCGGACAGGCGCGGCGTTCGTTACGACCTATCACGGCGCATATGGCGCATCGTCGCCGCTGAAGCGTTGGTATAATTCATCGATGGTTCGCGGCGATGTTGTCATCGCTAACTCTGAGTACACCGCCGACGCGATCCGCGCGACGTACGGGCTGGCGCAAGACAGATTGCGCATTATTCCGCGAGGGGCCGATCTATCACGGTTCGATCCCACTGCCGTTTCTGACCAGCGATTGCGAGCGCTGGCGCGCGCGTGGCGCATCCCCGAGATGCGAAACGACGACCCCAATCGTCCGTTGATTGTGCTCTTGCCCGCCCGGATGACCCCTTGGAAGGGGCACGCAACAGCAATCGAGGCGCTCGCGCAACTAATTCCGCGTAACGGTCACGGCGATAGCGGTCAGCCGGTCTCCAAAGCTGGCGCCGCGCGAGGTTTCCGGTTAATTTTCTGTGGGGACGCGCAGGGACGCGATGACTACGTCGCCGCCCTTTGCGAGGCGGCGTGGGAAGCTGGGGTAGGAGACATGGTCACAATCGTCGGCCACTGCGCCGATATGCCAGCGGCTTACTTGCTGGCGGACTTGGTTTTACAACCCTCCGAACGCCCCGAAGCGTTCGGCCGCGTTGCTGTTGAGGCCGGCGCAATGGGCTGTCCCGTGATCGCTTCCGACCATGGCGGGGCGCGTGAAACGGTGCGTCACGGGCAAACCGGTTATTTGACGCCTGCCGGCGACGCCAGCGCCCTTGCCGAGGCAATAGCGTCGGTTGCGGCTATGTCCAACGAGCAGCGCCGTGAGGTGGGGGCGGCCGCGCACACCTGGGTGGCCGAACATTTCTCAACCACGGCGATGATCGCGGCCACCATCGCGGCCTATGAAGATGCGCTAGCCATCCGCTCGGCGCGGAGACGATGACTATGGGCAGCCGGAACGGGCAGCAAATTCTGGTCATCAAGACCGACGGGCTGGCGGCTTTCGTCGCAGCGGAGCCTGTGTTCGCCGCCATCCGAGAGGCGCACCCCGCCTCAAAGATCAGCTTGTTAACGCAAACCCACCTGCACCGCATCGCCCGCGCCGCGCCCTATTTCGACCAGGTGGGCGCAATGCCGGATTTCCGCGACGCAGAGGCGCGCACGGCTTTCTTCAAGCAGGTCCGGGCGGCAAAATTTACTAAGGTCTATGACCTTTCAGCGAACGAAGACTCCCGCCGACTGCAGGGCGGGATCGGACCTTTCGGGCCAAAATGGGTGACTGGCTCGCCCGTCATGAAGCCCTCAACCAAGACCAAGAAGCGCAATGAATTGGCGGAGGTGAGCCCATCTGCAAGCTTCGCAGGCCTCGCCGTTCCTGACCGAGCCCCTGACTTTCACTGGGCCCTCGCGTCAAGAAAAGACTCGGCGAACATGCAGCCATCGTGGTTTGGCGTATCGGGTCCTTTTGGACTTCTGATCCCAGGTCCGGAGCAAGCCCAGCGCTGGCCCGCGGCGCGTTATGGCGCATTTGCGCGCATGATCGCCGCACGCGGGGTCATGCCGGTCGTTATCGGCGCCAAAGAAACGCACGTATTTGCAGATGAGATCGCGCTTGAGGCGCCGGAAGTCGTCGATTTGACCGGCAAGACCGACCATCTCCAATTGGCGTCGCTGGCGCAGGAGGCCTCATTCTTTGTCAGCGACGGCGCGCCGGAAGTTTTTCTGGCGGCGAGCGTCGATTGCGCAGGCGTGCTCATTCGCCGGGCCGGACCAGAGGCCATGTCCATCCCAAACCGCCACGTCATCACATTGACCGTGAAAACCGACCTGGCCGAAGCGCAGCCGGAATTCGTCCTACAGGCGCTGGTGAATATGGGGGTAGCCCCTCGGGGACCAGCGCATCAGCGCGTAGGGGCCCGTTGATTTTCGCCGCCATTAGCCGGTATATCGCGCGATCGACAGCGCCGATCCGGGGTTGCGAGCCCTTGCATCGACCTGTTTTGCCGCCATTTCCAAAGTTTTGAAGCCGCCAAAGGAGATACGCCCATATCCCGCAGACCTTTTGTTCCCGCGCCCCCCAAAGGCGACGGCCCACGGATCAACGAAGAAATCGCGGTTCCGACCGTTCTTCTGATTGATCAGCACGGCGAAAAGCGCGGCGTCGTTCAGACTGCCGCCGCCATTGCGATCGCCGTCGAAGCGGGGCTCGATCTAGTCGAAGTCTCCCCCGGCACTCAGCCGCCCGTTTGCAAGATTCTTGACTACGGCAAGTTCAAATACCAGCAACAAAAGAAGAAAGCCGAAGCCAAGAAGAAACAGAAGGTCGTCGAAATTAAAGAAGTCAAGATGCGGCCCGGCATCGACCAGCACGATTATGAGGTCAAAGCCAAGGCGATGCGTCGGTTCTTCGACGAGGGCGACAAGGTTAAGGTGACGTTGCGGTTTAAGGGCCGGGAAATGGCGCACCAGGAACGCGGCATGGAACTGCTGCAACGCGTTCAGGCCGAATTTGACCCCATCGCAAAGGTTGAACAATTGCCAAGGCTCGAAGGCAGGCAGATGATGATGGTGATGGCGCCCCGCTGAGAACCCCGCCGGGTCGCCCATAAGGTCGTGAGGAGTGAACCGGCTTCTCGCGTCAACCATTTGATCCGGACGCCAAGCGTTATGTGGAACTCACTCATGGAATGGATCGCCGCCGCACCGCTTGCCGGAGCGTCGGCGGCTTTCCTCGTCGGGTTAACGCCAGGCTTGTTGCTCGGGATATACGTTGGCAGGACCTTGAGGGCTGCTGCGGCGGCGCCAACCGCCATGAATGCGGTGTCGGCCACGCCCGCGTTAGCGTCATTGGGGCCGACCTCTGACAGCGTAGGGCAGATTTCGGCCAATGGCTATCGGATCGCGCCCGCCGAGGTTAACGCCGCGCTCGACGAACTTGCGGCCGCACTCGACGCAGCCCGGCAGGAGGCCGAGGAACGGCCGGAGGAACGCCCCAACGAAGTTGGCGCCCTACAGTCACCGCTCCACGAGGCGAACGTTGCGCTCGAGCGCGCAGGCGCAGCGCTTGATCGGGTCGCCCTGGCGCTCGACGAGCGGCCGCGCCGATAGCCCTAGCCTTTAGTCCGCATCCGACCTGGATCAAGTGCGCCCGTCGTTGCTTGTTCGTCGATATAAAGATGATCTTTTGTCAGTTCAAACTGCCTCGCGGTCGGCGGCGGCCTTTGCTGCGTCGACCGCAGTTGGATGGGCCGCGGCTAAATGCGCCGGACGCGGCGGGGCGGGACTATCCGCGCTTTCAAGGGAGCGCTCGGCGGCGCTTGCATTGCGGTTCGCCCCTGCGAGCATAAGGAGCGCTCCCAAGGTCATGATGGCGGCTAGCAGAAAGGGCGCTCCCGGAAAATAAATTGGCGCCCCGCGGGAAAACAGCTCGATCCCCGCGAACGAAATTGCACTGTCAGGCGAGGCGAATGCAGCGAACGTCTGTGTCATGATGATCGGCCCCAGCATCATTGATAGCCCTGCAATGCTGGCGATTGCTCCCTGCAGCTCGCCTTGAGCGTTGGCCGGGGTCTCCCGCGACATCACGGCCTGAAGCGCCGGAAGCGTCAATCCGGCAAACGCGCCGAACGGGATAATCCAGTAGACCGCTGCCGGATTGGAAATAAAGCCATAGATCGAGTAAGCGACGATCGCGACCGCCATGCCGAAGAAAGCCGCGCGGCGTTCGCCAAGGCGCGGAATGATGACGCGCGAGAGTCCGCCCTGCACGATCGCCGCTGCAAGGCCAACTGCCATCAACGAGAAACCAATCTCGGTTGGCGTCCATGCGAAGCGCTCTTCTGCGAAATAGGACCAGACCGACGGAAGCACCCAGTGCGCCGTCTGGTAGAGCAGAAGCGCCCCTGCAAGCGGCAGAATCACCGGAAACTGCCGGAAGTGAAGGAACGCGCCGAGCGCATTTGCGCGTCGCCACTCGAAACTCCGCCGGTTCTCTTTTGTGAGCGTTTCGGGGAGAAAAAAGAATCCGAAAATGA
>CAZSBU010000092.1:0-8804 GCA_964605055.1 uncultured Caulobacterales bacterium
CGCGGCGGCGTGATCCTTCAGTTCAAAGAGGATCTCGTCCATTTCGAAAACGGCGGGAAGCGTTTCGATCAGCATCGTCGCCTTGATCACACCGACCGGAACGCCAAGGCTCTTCTGGGCGGCCACGAACACGTCGTTCCACCAGCGCGCCTCTTCATAATGCTCGAGCTTGGGCAGATAGAAGAACGGACCAGCCCCGGCCTTCGCCAGCGCGTCATGGTTATGGAAAAAGTAAAAGCCGAAATCCATCAGGCAGCCAGGGATCGCGACGCCGTTTCGCGTGACATGCTTTTCATCGAGATGCAGTCCCCGCACGCGCGCAATGAGCACGGCGGGATCAGGCCTCAGCGAGTAAGTCTTGCCTGACTGGGCGTCGGTGAATGAGATCGTCCGCCGGACGGCGTCGTAAAGGTTGTTCTGCCCGTCGATGACGTTCCGCCAGGTTGGCGAGAGCGCATCTTCGAAATCGGCCATGAAAACCTTCACGTCGGCGTTGAGCGCGTTGATGATCATCTTCCGGTCGACCGGTCCGGTGATCTCGACCCGCCGATCAAGCAGCGCAACGGGAAGCTCGCCAACGCGCCAATCGCCTGCGCGTACCGGCGCTGTCTCGGGTCGGAAATCCGGCAACGCGCCCGCGTCAATCCGCGACTGCCAGGCGCGGCGAGCAGCCAGAAGTTCTGCGCGCTTTCCCGCGAACCGATCGACGAGGCCCGCGACGAATGCGCATGCTTCCGGCGTCAGGATGCGACGCGCGGCGGCGTCCGGCGCGTGCGCGAAAGAAAGACCGCTGATTTCATGGCTCATGAAACTCTCCCGTGACTGGCGATTCTGATGGCGCAACAGGCGCTGATGACCTCGCAATTTCTGTCGGCAAGATCAACGTCGGCGAAATCGCCTAGGTTGCGCTTTGCAATAAACCAAAGATCAGGCCGACTGGCCGAGGAGCCGCGCGCGCGCTTTTTCCGGACCGATAAGCATGAAAAGCGCAGGCATTTCCGGACCGCGCGCTTCGCCGGTCAGCGCAAGACGGAGCGGCATAAAGAGGGCCTTTCCTTTCGCGCCAGTTGCTGCGCCGACGGCGGCGGTGAAGGCCGCCCAGCTCTCTGGCGTCAGCGGCGCGCTTGGCACGAGCGAGGCGGCTTTCGTCGTCAATTCAACGTTTTCGATCACCGGAGAGATTGGTCCCGCAACCACGTCGCGCCATTTCTCGACATCGCCGAGGCGTTCGATATTGCCTTTGGCGGCCTCCCAGAGAGGCGCAGCGACGCCCATGCTTTCAAGGCGTGGCCGCAGCCTGTCAAATGACGATGCATGCAGAATTTTCGCGTTCAGCGCGACAAGATCATTTTCGTCGAAGCGCGCCGGCGCGCGCCCAATCTTGTCGAAATCGAACCCGTCCGCGAGCGCCATCAAGTCGGTCACCGGAAGGACGGGCTCGGCAGTGCCCAGCTTGGCGAGGAGGCTTGTGATCGCGGCCGGTTCTAGCCCCTGCTCACGCATTCCCTCAATGGAGAGTGAGCCCAATCGTTTCGAAAGCCCTTGCCCATCCGCTCCGATGAGCAATGAGTGGTGTGCGAATTCTGGTACGGCGCCGCCGCCGGTGATTTCGATCAGCGCACGCATGATCTCGATCTGCACGGCGGCGTTCGTGACGTGATCCTCGCCGCGAATAACATGAGTGATCTTTGCGTCGATATCATCGATGCAGCTAGGTAGGGTGTAAAGATACATGCCGTCCTCGCGGATCAGCACGGGGTCAGACACGTTTGCTGTATCGACGATCGTCTCGCCGCGGATCAGATCCCGCCAGCTTACCGGCAGCTGCGATAGTTTGAAACGCCAGTGAGGACGTCTCCCGCCAGCCTCCAGCGATGCGCGGTCGGCGTCGGAGAGTTCCAGCGCAGACCGGTCGTAGACAGGCGGCGCTCCGCGGGCGCGCTGCAGGCGCCGCTTACGATCAAGCTCTTCCGTAGTCTCATAGCATGCGTAGAGAAGCCCGCGCCCCCGCAACGCCGCCGCGATGTCGTGGTAACGGGAAAAGCGCTCGGATTGGCGAAAGGTCTTGTCCCAATTCAGGCCAAGCCATTCGAGGTCGCGGCGGATGCCGTCTTCAAACGCCGCCGTTGAGCGTTCCTGATCCGTATCATCGATGCGGAGAATGAACGCGCCGTTGCAAGAGCGCGCGAACAGCCAGTTCCACAGAGCAGCGCGGACGTTGCCGACATGGATCTTGCCGGTTGGGGACGGCGCGAAGCGAACGGTGACGGTCATGTATCCAACGAAAGGGAAACTGGCGGAGGGCTGTGGTTACGCCCTTGCCTCCATGCCGTCAAATCAGATTGGCGGGCGTCGGCGCGCGCCTGTTTATTGAGGCGATTTCAGTTCCACGCCGGCGTCGGCAGAGGCGTTGGTGGGGGCCGTGACGCCGCCCAGCGCAACCGGCGACCCTTGAGACGCCTCGGGCGCTACTGGTTCAGCAGGCGCGACTGGTTTGGGCTCTTCGCGGAGTTTGAGCGCCGGGGCGGCAGGCGCCTCGGCTGGCTTCGCGGGTGTTTCCGCGAACGGCGCAGGCTCGAGATTGTCCGCAGCGAAATCCTGCCAGTAAGCAGGTTGCTTCATGAGCGTTCGAAAATAGTCGATGTTGTGGTCGGCAATCTGCGGGGGAAGGTCAGAGCGGGCAAGCCGCTCGGCTTCGCGAAGCTCGCCCTTGATCGCGAGGACCAATGCGAGGTTCTGACGCACGCGTGCGTCGGATCCCCGGATTGACGCCGCTTCGCGCAGGAAAGCCGAAGCCTGTTCAAGATCGCCTTGAAGGGCGTAGGACAGGCCCTTGTTCGAAAGGATCTGCGGCGAGCGCGGCGAATAGACGAGCGCAGTGTCGTATTTGACGCGGGCGAGCTTGTGTTCGCCGATCTGGTCCAGCGCCACGCCGTAAGCCGATAGCGCGCGCCAGTCTTTTGATTCCTGGCCAACCGCCTCCTCAAAATAGCGAATGGCTTCAAACGCCCGACCGCCTTCGGTCAGCGCCTTGCCCGCTTCGAGGTTGACGTTCGGATTGTCCCGATGACGATCCGCGGCGCGGATGATAACGTTGACGGATTCATTGACCGAACCCATTTTGCGCAATGCAGCGGCGTAATTTACGGCGACGTCCGGGTTATTGCGATCGCGATCGTATTGAGCGCCCCAGAAGGCGGCGGCGGCTACCGGGTCGAGGCCGTCGGCTTCGGACGCCGGGTTTGAGAAGACGCTGATCTCATCCTTGTACGCGACCTTTTTTCCGTCCACGTTCAAGGAGCGGCCGCTGGACGCGCATCCGGCAAGCGCGAGCGCCGCAAGAGCGGCTGCAGCGGCGGCGCGAGGGGCGATAGAGAGCGACGCGAAATTAGCGAATAAACGGACAGCCATGATCGGTCCTCAAATCTTTTGAACTCTGCGGCCGCATCATTGCGAAATCTCTTCAATAAAGGCTTAACTGTCCGACTCGCGGATGGGGCAAATCCTACGATAATTCGTTAACGGAGCGTTGCATGAATACCGACTTGTTGATCGAATTCGACGCGCGATTGGCTGACGCAGCAAGGCCAATCCATCCAATCCGCGAGAAGTCGGACGACTTGGCGTCGGCGCCGCCGGACTTGCAGACGCTCGCGAAAGCCAACGGCTTTGCCGGTGAGCAAGGCCAGGTGTTGGCGACACCCAGCGGCGCGCTTCTAGGCGTCGGGGACGGTCGCGACCGGTTCATATTAGCAGCCGCGTCCGAACGCCTGCCCGCAGGAGATTATAAAGTCGCTGGCCCCCTCGATCCGATTGCAGGCCTTGGCTGGCTTCTCGGCGGTTATCGGTTTGATCGCTATCGCGCTAGCCGGACGGCCTCCGCGCGCCTGATCGCTCCAGCAGGCGCACCTGTTACTCAAATACGGCGCGACGCCGAGGCCATCGGCATGGTCCGCGACCTGATCAACACGCCGGCCGGGGACATGTTGCCCGATGCCTTGCAAGAGGCCGCCTTTGGGCTCGCTGCGCGCTTGGATGCTAAAGCGACGGCAATCGTCGGCGATGACCTCCTTGCCCGGAACTTTCCCTTGATCCACGCCGTCGGGCGAGCGTCGTCGGTCGCCCCACGGTTGATCGAACTCATATGGGGCAGACCCGACGCGCGAAAGGTCACCATCATTGGCAAGGGCGTGTGCTTCGACTCGGGCGGATTGAACATCAAGGGCGAGAGCGGCATGGCCATAATGAAGAAGGACATGGGCGGCGCGGCGACCGCGCTGGGCCTTGCGCAACTGATCATGGGCGCAGGCCTCGACGTGCGGCTACGCGTTCTCATCCCGGCGGTAGAAAATGCAATATCCGCGGCATCCTTCCGTCCGGGCGATATCCTGCGCAGCCGCGCCGGGCTCAGCGTTGAGATTGGAAATACCGATGCCGAAGGGCGTCTCGTTCTCGCGGACGCCCTGACGCTCGCAGCGGAAGATGCGCCCGATCTGACGATCACGCTCGCAACGTTGACCGGCGCGGCGCGCATTGCGCTTGGGCCGGAACTGCCGCCTTTCTACACCGATGATGTCCGACTGGCTGGCGACATCGAGGCGGCAGCGCGGGCGACAGAAGATCCCGTTTGGCGCATGCCGCTCTGGGCCAACTACGAATCGATGTTGTCCTCGCCTATCGCCGACCTCAACAACATCTCTGGCAATTCGTTCGCTGGCTCGATCATTGCCGCTCTGTTTCTGAAGAAATTTGCGCCAAAGTCCGGTTCGTGGGCGCATTTTGACATTTACGCCTGGCGCCCCAAAGCAGCGCCGGGTCGGCCCGCAGGCGGCGAAGCGCAAGCGATGAGGGCCTTGTACGAGACGCTCGCCCGTCAGGCGATTCGCTGATCGGGGCGTTCACCGTTGGGAGCCGCACGAGCGACCAAGCGACCGCCGCTTGCCCTCTGCCCGCGAACAGTTGCATTCATATCGATGCGCGATCTCTTCCATGGAATGGGAGCGACCGCGCGATGCGATGGGCCGGTTAGGACGCGAATTTCAGTGACCGCGAACGATCTGTTGGCAACCTGGCGCGACGTTACGGCGGATGCTGTCCGGCGGGACAGCCCGGACCTGTCGATGCGGCAGTGGGCGATCCTGCTTTCTGTATATCTCAGCCCCGGACCGCATACGGTGCGCGCCCTGTCTCGCGATTTGAACGTGCCAAAGCCCGCGATCAGCCGCGCGCTCGACGCGTTATCCATACTTGGATTTGTCAGAAGGGTCCGCGATCAGGCCGATCGCAGGATTGTTCTTGTTCAGCGTACCGCTGAAGGGTCAATCTATCTTGATGAGTTTGGCCGCATTCTTGAGGACCGGGCGCGCGGACCGATACTGGGCGAAGCGCTTTTCGGGTGACGACCGTCGGCGGAGGCGCCGCCAAGGGGACGCGTCACGGCGATTTAAGCATGTCGCAAGCGATGCAGCCAAGTTCCGCCACGCGCCGGCCCTCAATGAACGCGCCGCCCCCGGTAAATAAAATGTCGGCTTCAACTGCGCCACCTGACGCCAAGGCCGCCAGCGCAAGCGCCGTGGAAATAGCGTCGATCTGGTCAGGCTCGAAGATGGCAGCCTGCTGAACGCGCGCCGCGAGGTCGAAAGGCTTATCGAGAGCAACCAATATGCGCCCTTCGAGATAGCCCGAAGCATCAAGTCCTACATCTCCTGAAGCAACCATTTTTGCTTCGCCCGCTTGAAATTCAACGCTTGCGAGGTCGATCCGCCCGTATGGCGCAGACACCGTCGCCCCCCCAAGCGTCGCCGATCCGATGATTCGTTCAAACATCGGGTTGTCAGCCGCCTCGGCAGAGACGCCTTTTATATCGAATTCCACGCGCAATCCGTCGCTTGCCTCGGCATCCGCTGCAGACATGCGCGCTCTATCCACAGAAATGACAGCCCCCTTGGACAGCCAAGGCATGGCGATTTGCGCGCGTTTTATTGTCGCTTGCGCGCATGGCGAAATTGCGCAATTTTCGCTGACTGAAAAGTCCGCTCTCCGAAGCGAGACGACCGACATCCGTGCGCCTATCAATATAGTTTGATCAGATAACGGACGGAACTTCAGTACGCCGGGTCTCCAAAGAGCAGTCTCGACAACAAGCCGTTCTGTGTCATAGCGACCACCAAGATCATGCAACAACTTGACTTCGCGAAGCGGCGCGCGCAGTCGCAGCGGGAAGCCTTCAACTGGATCGGCGCGATAGGAAATGACGACCCCATCTGGCGGAGCGACAGCGAACTGCTCGATCGCCTCGAGCATGGTTTCGGCGCCGACACGCCAGACGCCGCCTGCAAACGCAAACGCCGAGGCGAACGCTAAACAGGCGAGTAAACCCAACCGTTTGATCGACCGAGCCCGTCTTTCCGCAGCAGTCATTCCGCAGCAGCGTCAATGAGATCGGGCCGCGAAGCGTCAAACGCTTCTTCGAGGCGACGCATAAACTCCTTGCGCGAAAGACCCGCAGGAATGGGCGGCAGGATGCGCAGTGTGATGACGCCTGGCGTTTTCAGCAAACCGGGATGGCGCCAGAATCGTCCTGAGTCGTGAACGAAAGGCGTGCACGGTGCATCAATCGACAAATAAACGGCCGCGACGCCCGGCAGCAAGGGCTGCCGTTGGCCTACCGAGCTTCGCGTCCCCTCTGGAAAAACGACGATCTGATCGCCGTCCTGAGAGCGGGCCCGCGCATTTTTTTTCAGGACACGAATGGATCGCGCGCCGCCATCGCGATCGATGGGAAAGCCGCCGCCGCGTTTTCCCCACCAGCCGTAAACCGGAACGTCCAGCAATTCTTTCTTGAACACCACAGCCGGTCTCGGGACGAGCGTGAAAACGACGATGGTCTCCCACATGGATTGGTGATTGCCCGCGAGCATCGCGCGCCCGACAGGCAAATGTTCCGCTCCCTCAATGCGATGCGAAATTCCGCAAAGGGTTTTCAAAAACCACAAGGCAAGTATTGCCCAAAGTCGAATAACGGAACGCGCGGCCCTTCGGCCGAATAACATCGCCGGGGAGGCGATGATGCCGAGAACCACTGTCGTGAGCGCAAGCAGCGTCATGAACAGTATCGAACGGGCGTAAGCCATGACATCGTTTCTCCGGCTGCGCCCACCGCTGCCGGAAGCACCAAGCGCTCCGTCAGTCACTCTCACGCCTAAATCTATCTGCCGTCAGGGAAAAGCGTTCTGACGTATACAGCGAGATATTTCGAGTATTCCGAAGCCAGTCGGCGCCAGTCCGCCAGCGAAGCGGGCAGCCCTTGCGGACCAACGAGTCCCGACGACACCGGATAAGGCTGGACGGCGACTTCAGGGATCTGGCTTGCCGTTTCCAGCAGAGCCCGCGGCATGTGGTACTCAGCCGTCACGAGAATGAGCGATTTGAACCCATGCGAGGCAACCCAGTCGCGTAGTTCGGCCGCGTTGCCGACAGTCGTGCGGGCTTCGAGACCGAGATCGACGCAACAATCGAAGTCGGCCCGATCGCCCGGCCATAGTCTTGCGATCTCCTCTGACGGCGTCGCCGGGTTGACGCCGGAGATCAGGAGCCGCTGCGCCAGCCCGCGGTCGAGAAGAGACATGCCTGCGGCAACCCTGACGCCATGCGAGCCAGTGAAGACAACGATGCCCTCGGCTTGACCGGGGTCTTCGCGCGCCGGTTCGGGAAGCGTGTGGATGTAGAATCCGAAGCCGCCCGCCCAAAGAAGCGCGATCAATATCAGGAAAGAAAACAAGCGTCCCAAAGCGTCCCCAACTCAGGTTTGCATTCTCAAGCCACGTTTGGCCTTGCGCGCCCGGCAAGACAATCCCAGCCATTAACTGTGGGAATGATAGTCCGGATTTCCGTAACTGGTCCATCGCAAGCCAACTGCGGTCAATACTCCACCCGCAAGGCGCGAAGGACAGTCAGGCGCGCCGCCAGCCCCGTGGTCAGGCACATCGCCAACGGCACAACCAACAGGGGCGCAGCCAACCTTGGACCAAGAGAAAGGTCTGGCGCGAGGAAAGCATCCGCCCCAACGCCCCGCGTCGCCACCGCCAACGCCCCAATCGCCAAGAGGGCGACCGCTAACCCGATCGCGCCGCCACGCAGCCCAATAACCAGAAACCGCCCCTGCACCTCGCGGGCAATGAACTGGTCCGTCGCGCCAACGAGGTGAAGGAGAGCGACCACTTCCGCATTCGCCGAAAGGCCTGCGCGCGCTGCGAAAACCGAAATTGCGCACGCCGCCGCCATCACCAGCACAACAACCGCAAACGCCAACACCTGCCCGGAATGGGCCGCCGCAACCAGACGCCGGTTCCATCGACCATGATCGTCGATAATCACGCCCGGGGCGGCGGCTTCTATACGGCCGGACAAATCCGAGAGACCGGCGCGCGCATCGGGCGCGAGTTCAACGTCGATCAGGGCCGGCACATTGAGATAATCCGCGGCTCCCTTGCCGAGCCATGGCTCGAGGAGGCGCGCGGCCTCGTCAGCCGGCATCAGTTTCGCCGATAGAACGGCCGGTTCCGCTTCAAGAGCCGCCAAGGCTGCCTCTGCGCGCTGCGCAATCTCGGCCGCCTCCGCCCCGCGCACCTGTACCGTCAATGTGGCGTCGAGCGCGTTTGTCCATTCGCCTGTTGCTGAAGCGATCATCAAGAACGCGGCGAGCGCCAGCGAGGCCAAGGAAGAAATCGCCGCAATAACGGCGGTCAGCGATCCGCCGCCTGCGGCGTCTTCCGGCAGCAGCGGCGAGCGGCGGGGTCCGAAGA
>CAZSBU010000092.1:8814-9262 GCA_964605055.1 uncultured Caulobacterales bacterium
TCTTCGAGCCGTCATCTGTACTGGAAGCAGCGCCGACGGGAGGTTCAGCGCGCAAGGGCGGCGCGATGCCCGCTTCATTGATGCCCGCTTCCTTCATCTCCGCCGACCGACCGGTCCCAGCGAAACGGCGCGCTCTGATGCGGCGCCGATCCCATTTGCAATCCCGCCCGCCTCGAGCCGGAGCGTCTTTTTACCGAGCGCTTCGACAAGCTGGATGTCGTGCGTCGCCACAATGACCGCCGCCCCCAACCGATTGAGCTCGACGAAGAGCTTCATGATTTTTTCGCCCATCAGCGGATCGACATTTCCCGTTGGTTCGTCCGCCAAAATCAGGTCCGGCTTCGAAACAAGCGCCCGAGCGAGGGCCACCCGTTGTTTTTCACCGCCGGAGAGCGTCGGCGGCAGAGAATCCATCCGATTTCCCAATCCGACCCAGTTTAAGAGTTCT
>CAZSBU010000093.1:0-5012 GCA_964605055.1 uncultured Caulobacterales bacterium
AGACAAAAGAAAAATGGTGCGGTCGAGAGGACTCGAACCTCCACGGATTGCTCCACAGCGACCTCAACGCTGCGCGTCTACCAGTTCCGCCACGACCGCCCATTTCATGCTGCGGCGGCTAGGCGCCGGCCACAGCGAGCGCGGGGGATAGCAAATGCCATCGACCCTCTCAAGCCTATTCATCTGAGGAACCAAATTCAGGATAGGAGAAAAATAGCCCGCCGATCAGCTAACGAGCTCAGCAGCGACCCGCTCGCCCTGCAATCGGACGCGCGCGGCGGCGAAAGGTCGGCCGTTTCCCTGTACCTGGAGAGGATCGTTAAGGGCGCGTCCGAGCGGAATGAAGGCGCCGCGACCGAGTTTCAGCACGTCCGCGACCGCCATTTCGGCCGAGCCGACGACAATGCTAACATCGACAGATACATCATCGACTGACGCCACTCGGGGCCTCCGCGAGCAAACCAGCCAACAAGGTGGACTTTCTTGGTTAGATCGCCGTTAAAAATCGAATTTTTTCTAGAAAATCCCGTCGATTGGGCGGTGTCGTCGACGCCGGTCGCCTATCCGCTTGCCGTCGAGGCGATGGAAGCGAGGGTGGCGGCGATAAAGGCCGGGACGGCGTCCGAACTCGTTTGGCTGCTTGAACATCCCCCCCTCTACACTGCCGGGACGAGCGCGGTCGTCGGCGATCTTCTGGAGCCTGGTAGGTTCCCGGTTTTCCGGACGGCCAGGGGCGGCCAATACACCTATCACGGGCCCGGGCAGCGCGTTGCCTACGTGATGCTGGACCTGACGGCCAGGGGTCGGGACGTGAGGGCGTTTGTCGCCACTTTGGAAGAATGGCTGATCGCAACGCTTCAAGAATTTTCCGTCAGTGGCGAGCGTCGTGAGGGCCGGGTCGGCGTCTGGGTCGATCGGACCCGCCCTGGCGAGGCCTTGCGAGAAGACAAGATTGCCGCGATCGGGGTGCGCCTGCGCCACTGGATCAGTTTTCACGGAATTGCGCTGAACGTTGAGCCGGACTTGTCGCATTTCAGCGGGATCGTGCCCTGCGGGATAGACCAACCGGGGCTTGCGGTCACGAGCCTCGTTGACCTTGGTTTGCCCGTGACGATGACGGAAGTCGACGACGTCCTCCGGGGCCGGTTCGAGGCGTTATTTGGGCCGACGCGCAATCATCCGCCGCCGGAGTTAAACCAGCGAGACAGATTGTCAGCGGAACCGACGCCCAACCTAACCGTTTCTTAATGCGGCCATAAACCTGTGCGAGAGCGGCTTCTGATATCCATACCGTCAAACGCCTTCGCACATGCGAAGCCGAACGAACATCGGGAGAATCCTGCATGAAGAAGCTGCGCCAAACCGTTGCCCTGGGTGTTGTTATTGCGAGCGCAAGTTTTGGCGCATTGGCGCAGGAAGCGCCGCTGACACCGGTCACGCAAACGCCATTGCAGGAAGCGCAAGCCCCTGAGGCTGCGCCACCCTTGGCGAGCGCAACGCAGGCAGAGGCTGCGCCAATCTCTGAGGACGAGATGGCGGACCTGTTAAATTCCCGCCAACAGATCCAACAGACGTGGACGTTTACGCGCACCATAAATGGCGAGACGCTCGATCAGGAACGCCGGACAATTACCTATGACCGCGACGATCCCGTGCGCGCCAGCGAAGCGCGTCGCTCGGCGTTCGAGGCGGCCAGCGCCGCCTTTGCGCGAAAAGTGCTGACGCGCACGGAAGCTTTCGAGGAAGCCAAGCTCGACTTTACATCGGCCGACGCCAATCGCGATGGCGCTCTGACGGCGGACGAGTTCGTATCGCTTGTCATCCGCTGGCGTGACAACCACGAACGTTCCGCGCTCGATAAGCGCGAGCAGCGTTATGTCGATTTCATCACCGATCTTGATCCCGAGGCGGAGGAATCCCGTCTTGTCGAACAGGCCCGCGCGAAATTCGCCCTGATGGCCGGCGCGGCTCCAACCTTGTCGCAACAGGAATACATCCGCGAATATTTGCTCGAATTCGATGCGTTCGACATTGGCGGTAAGGGCTTTCTGAAGGGCGATGAAGTGTTGCGCTTCCGCGCCGCTAACGCCGGGGATGACGCTGCGGACTACGCTGCGCCCTCTGCCGCTGATGCGCTGAATGAAGTCCTGCCTGCCGACAGGAACTGACCGCCTGCGTCAGGCAAGCGCGTCGAGCAGTAACGCCGCGCCCTTGAACTCCCGCGCGACCGAGGCGGCCCTTGCGGCAGCTTCCGCGTCTGCGCCCCAACGTTCGATCTGGAAATCCTCGTCAATGCGGGAGGCCGACAGCGCTGAGGATTGATCGAGGCGCTTGCGCCAGAGGGCCAAGGCAAGAAGCGCTGATCCTGTCAACGTAGTCGCCGAGCGCAAGCCGATAGCCGCGAACGCGCACGCCGGCCCGAGGAGGCGGTGGCCCGCCACGATAACCTCAGCAGGCTGAATGATTGGCGCGACGCCCTCCGCGACGGCGAGAGATAACCCGAGCGACCCGCGAGCCCATTCAATTATCGGGTCCCAGACTGCATCTTGCCGCGCCCGCAAAGCGAAAGGCCCCGCCGCACGGTAACTCAATAGGTCACACTGCAGATAGTTGAGGATCTCTTCGCGCCATCCAAGCGCAGCCTCGTCACCTCCATCGATGGCCGCCGCGACAAGGCGGGTAACCGGCATGGAATTGAAATCGATCCGCGCGCCCTGTGCGCGCCATTCTGCGGCAGCCGCCTCGGCAAGCGCTAGAGTGGGAGCAGCCAACGCTTCGCGGCGCGGCGTACGCGCGATCCGACCATCGAGCGCGACGGCAAAGCCCTCTACAACGCGAACCGTCGCAACTTCCTGATAGGGCCGGATCGGCGCAGCCTCGTCCTTCATCGTGCGCTTCGCTTGCTGCTCGGGCGGCCGGACGTTGGCTCCCAAGGGTCAGCCGCGTCGCGATCAAAGCTCAAGAGTTGCCATGTTTCCAGCATCGGTTTCGTCAGTGGAGCAACGACCGTTACCCGGCGTCCATTCTCCGGATGCGGAAAGCTCATGGAGCGGCAAAAAAGATGGAGGCCATCGGCGACGCCGGGAATCCGAGAGGCCGGACCGCCATATTTTCGATCGCCGACAATCGGCGCCCCGATAGCGGCGCAATGGACGCGCAGTTGGTGCGTGCGTCCTGTCAGGGGGCGGAGCGCTACGAAAGCAGGCCCCCCGCCTGCGCTCTCGATTGTTTCGTACTCGGTTATCGCCTTGCGCGCATCTTCGCCTTCCGCCGGAACGACCCTTTCCTGCGCCCCGTCGCCGATCCGCACCATCCGCTTGGCGATGGGCAGGTCGATAACGCCTTCCTGCGGGGAAGGCGTCGCCGCACACAGCGCCCAGTAAGTCTTCTCGACCTCATGCCGTTGAAACGCCCCGCCGAGGCGCGCCGCGCCCTCGCGGGTCTTCGCCAGCACGAGAACGCCGCCCGTATCCCGGTCGAGACGGTGGACGAGGCGTGGCCGCTCGCCGTCGGCTTCTAGGGACGCGAGCATGCCGTCGACATGACGCTCTGTGCGCGTACCGCCCTGGACGGCCAGGCCGAAAGGCTTGTTCAGAACGAGGAGCGCGTCATCCTCAAAAATCGTCCATTCAGCAAGCTGCGAAGCATGGTCTCGGAGGATACGTTTTGACGGCGTTGGGCGCATATGGGCTGTCGCCTCGTCGTCATTCTCCCACGGGGTGCGCAGGCTGATATCAAGCGGCGGTATGCGGATTACCTGCCCGGCTTCCAGCCGGTGGTTCGCCTTTACGCGTCCACCGTCAACACGCACTTGTCCTGTGCGCAAAAGCTTCTCAAGCGCGCCGTGGCGAACCTCCGGAAAATAGGATTTGAACCAACGATCAAGTCGAAGGCCAGCGTCTCGCGGCGCAACGGTTCGCATATCAACACCAGTCATGCGGCGCTCCTTGTGATCGCCCAGCCAGCGACGAACGCAAAAATCGAGCATGTTGCTGAGCCTGCCACGTAAGCGCCAGCGAGCCATACGCTGCGCTCACGGAATAATGTCACGGCGTCCATTGCAAAGGTCGAGAAGGTCGTGAATGCGCCTAGAACGCCGATAGCAAGAAACCCGCGCAGGATCGCGCCTTCACCCGGCCTTGCGGCGAGTAGCGCCGCAACGACGCCAAGGCAAAGCGAGCCTACGATATTGACCGTCAGCGTACCCCATGGAAAGGCGGGACCAAATGCGGCGAGCGTCGCCTTGTTGACCGCATGGCGCGCCATTGCGCCGATTGCGCCGCCGACTCCGATTGCGGCCCAAACACCCCAGCCGCCGCTCATCGCTTGCCATCCCCGGTCACCGGCCAGAAAAGGAGCTGCAGGAAGGATTTGTCAGTGGCGCCCTCAACGCCGATCGGCATCTCCGGCGTGCGCATGGTTTTACTGCGGGTTCCAAACATCAGATCCCAAAAGCTGAAAACGCCGCCGTAATTGGAATCGGTATCCGCGCGCACTGCGTGGTGGTGCACCCAGTGTATGGAGGGCGTCACAAAAACCCTTGAGATCGCCGCCTCAACAGGACGTGGCACCTTCAAATTCGAATGATGAAAAATAGAAACGAACGCAAGCATGATCTCAAAAACAAGAACATGCGCAATCGGTATGGCGAGAGCGACGATAAGCGGTACGCGCAAGGCGGCGGACAGGGCGATCTCGCCAAAATGAAAGCGCATTGCGGAACTGGCGTCGAGCGTACGGTCGAAATGATGCGGTGCGTGCAGTCGCCACATCAGCGGCGTCTCGTGATACGCCCTGTGCAGAACGTAGGTGAACAGGTCGAGGATCAGAAGATCGATGACAAGGCTTGCTGGGCCAGACCATTCGGGCCCGCGCGTCCAGAAGCCTATCGACTGCGCGAGAGCAAGCGACGGCAACACGATCAAAGGCGAAACAAGGATCGCTGTCGCCCACATGCCGCCATTGCGCAACAGCCGTTGGGGGTTGCGCGCTGCGGCGCGCGCAGGCGCAAG
>CAZSBU010000093.1:5022-9095 GCA_964605055.1 uncultured Caulobacterales bacterium
GACGCTCTGACAGGAATAAAAGCCCGAACCATGCGGCTATCAGAAGGGCTTTCGCCCCAACAAGGGTTTCAAGCGTCATCGACAGCGCTCTTCCAGCCGTAACGCTCCCAGTCCGGACGATCGAAGGCGACGTCAAGCCGCCTCATGCCGATGTGCTCATAGAAGCTGACGGCGCCGGGGGAGGATAGAAGAAAGAAGTGCGCGTACGGCCCCGCAGCCTTTGCGCTCTCGTCGATGAGTCGCTGGCCGACGCCCCTGCCCTGCCAGGCTTTATCGACCGCAAGCTCGGAGCAATAGCAGCAAAAGGCAAAATCGGTCAGGCACCGCGACACGCCGACCAAGAGATCGCCAGCGCGCGCGGCGACGATAAGGTCAGCCCCGCGAAGCATGGTTTCAATTCGCGCCCGCTCATTCACCGGGCGGCGTTCGGCAAGCGTCGACCGTTCCAGAAGATCGATGAACTCATCCTCTCCCAAATCACTCTCGACGCCATATACGGCCGTGTCCGCGATCATGACTTCCGCGCGCCTCGCAGCCGCGCCCATTCCGCCATGCGTGCGCCGATGGCCGTTTCGTCGCCTTCATCGCGCGGCTGGTAGAACAACCGTCGCGGCATCTCCTCGGGGAAGTAATCAAGTCCGGCGAATGCGCCTTCCACGTCATGATCATAGGCGTAGCCGGCGCCATAACCGAATTCTTTCATCATCTGCGTCGGCGCATTAACTGCATGGCGTGGCGGAGAGAGCGAACCCGTTTCAGCGGCCGCCGCCTTTGCTTGCTTGAATGCGACGTGAGCGCGATTGGACTTGGGCGCGGCGGCGAGAAAGGCGACCAGCTGCCCGATGGCGATCTCGCCTTCCGGCTGGCCGAGCCGCTCGTAAGCTTGGCTGGCGGCGATCGCAAGCGGCAAGGCGCGGGCGTCTGCGTTGCCTATATCTTCCGACGCGATCACGATCAGCCGGCGGAGGATAAAACGCGGATCCTCCCCGCCGGCGAGCATGCGCGCGGCCCAGTAGAGCGCGGCATCGACGTCCGATCCGCGAATCGACTTTTGCAGCGCGCTGGCAAGGTCATAGTGAAACTCGCCGGCCCGGTCGTGGCTTAATGCGCGTCGCTGAGCGAGCGCCTCAAGGTCGGCTTGCGACAGCTGTGTGGGCTGTTCAGCGGCGCTGAATAGTTCCGATGCGAGGTTGAGCGCATATCGTCCATCGCCGTCAGCCATTGCTATGAGAGCCGCGCGCGCCTCAGGCAGAAGCGGAAGCATTCTGCCCGCGTCCTGTTCGGCCCGCGCGAGCAGCCTGTCGATGGCGTCGGGATCGAGCCGCTTCAGGGTCAGCACCTTCGCGCGCGACAACAGCGCCGCGTTCAAGGCAAAGGATGGGTTCTCCGTGGTTGCTCCAATGAGGATGACTCCCCCTGACTCCATTGGGCCGAGGAAGGCGTCCTGCTGCGCACGATTGAAGCGGTGGATTTCGTCGACAAACAGAAGCGTCCGGCGCCCTGCCTTGCGGCGCGTCTCCGCCGCCTCAAAGGCCCGCCGCAAATCGGCGACGCCCGAGAAAACAGCCGATAACGCGATCAGCTCGAGGTCGCTTTCAAACGCCAACAGACGCGCGATGGTTGTCTTGCCGACGCCCGGCGGGCCCCAGAGAATGAGCGATGAGAGACCGCCCTTGTCGATCAGGCGCGTCAGAGCGCCGTCCGGTCCGACAAGGTGATCCTGCCCGACAACATCGACGAGCCGGCGCGGGCGCAAACGCTCCGCGAGCGGCGCATCCCGCCTTATCTGAGGCACGTCATTGCCCGCATCCTTTACGGCGAGACCTGCGGCGGCGAAGAGGTCGCTCATCAATCCGGCTAGACGCCGACCCTCCATTCGATCACGCGTCCGCCCGCATCGACATCTATCGACCACCGGCGCGTCTGTTTGGCCAGTTCGCGTTCAAGTTCGGCGGTCGTTTTCACCGGCGCGCCATTGACGGCAAGGATGCGATACCCCGGACGCAACCGCGACCGGGAAGCGTAACTGCCGCGCGTGACCTCCGTGACGATAACGCCGGAGAGCACCGGATTAACGCCAATCTCCTCAGCGTAGCGCGGCGACAGGTTCGCGACCTTGACGAGGTCGAGCGGGTGAGCGCCTTGCAGTTGCCGTTCATCGCGCGCAGGCGTGTCCGGCGGGAGCGCAAACGTCACTGTCCGCTCGAGGCGCTTGCCGTCACGAACGAAGGCGATGTCTTTCGACTGGCCGACCTCTTCGATGCCAAACCGGTATCGCAGGGTTTCAGCGTCAAATACCGGTTCGCCACCGAGCGCAACGACGACGTCGCCGGCTTTCAGGCCCGCTTTATCGAGCGGTCCGCCGGGATAAAGGTCGTTGACAATCGCGCCAGCCGGCCGGTCGAGCTTGAGCGCGCGGGCGAGATCGGCCGTTACGCTTTCGACGGAGGCCCCGACCCAGGGCCGCTGCAACACGCCGCCTTTCACCGCCGTTGCGATGACTTGCTGGACGAGGCGCGCCGGTATGGCGAAGCCAATCCCGTTCGAGCCGCCCGACCGCGAATAGATCGCAGTGTTGACGCCAATGAGCTTGCCATCAATATCGACAAGCGCGCCGCCCGAATTGCCCGGATTGATCGCCGCATCCGTCTGGATGAAAAACTGATAGTCGGAAATGGAAACGGCCGTTCGCGCCAGCGCAGAGACAATGCCGCTCGTGACCGTCTGGCCCACGCCGAACGGGTTCCCGATCGCGAGCACCACGTCGCCGACTTCGGCGGCGTCGGAATTCGCGAATTCGAGAAAAGGCAGCGGCTCGCCCGCGTCGATTCTCAGCACTGCAAGATCAGACTTCGCATCGGCGAGGATTAGCCGGGCCGGGTATTCCCGCCGATCGGCGAACACGACCCGAATTTCCTGCATGTTTTCGATTACGTGATTGTTCGTCACGATGACGCCGTCAGGGCTGACGATGACGCCTGAACCCAGCGAGTTCTGGGTTTGCGGCCCACCGCCAAAGAAACGGTCGAAGAACGGGTCGCCCGTTGTCCGGTTCACGGTACGCCGGGTATAAATGTTGACGACAGCGGGCGCAGCCTTCTCCACCACCGGCGCGAAGGATGTGCGCACGTCTGCCATTGAAGTGGGCGCGACCCGGGTGTGGGTCGTGATCGCCTCCCCCTTCATCTCGGGACCGGGAGCGGCCGCAGGGGCCGGCTGGCCGCAGGCCAAGCTCAAAAGCGACGCGAACCCGGCAAGAGCGGCGGCGAAATGGCGGATCATGAGCGGGTCTCCGGAATGCTTGTCTGTCCCCGCAACGTAGCGATCCGCGCCCGGAGTTCAATGCGCCGAGCGTCTTCGAGGATCCCCTAAGAAGCGCATAGGCAAGGAAGGGCGGGAAAAGCAAAGGGCGGCCGCTGGCCGCCCTGCCTTAACGTTGAAGCCGCGAAAAAGTCGGCCCTATTCTTCGCCGTCCTCGGCGCCGGGGACCGGACCGGAGTCCTTGCCCTTGGCGGTCTCGTCGCGATCGACGAACTCGATCACCGCCATCGGCGCGTTGTCGCCGTAGCGGAAGCCGGCCTTCATGATCCGGATGTAGCCGCCGCTGCGCGCGTTGTAACGCGGCCCGAGAGTGTCAAAGAGTTTCTTCGCCTGCGTCTCGTCGCGCAGACGCGAGACCACGAGGCGCCGCAGGTGCAGCGCGCGCGTTTTGTCCTTGTCGGCATGCTTGGCCATCGTGACGAGTTTTTCCACGATGGGACGCAGCTCTTTCGCCTTCGGCAGCGTCGTCGTGATCTGCTCATGCTTGATGAGCGCGGCCGCCATATTGGCGAACATAGCCTGACGGTGTTCGTGCGTCCGGTTCAGCTTGCGCAGGGCAAATCCGTGTCTCATCGGTATTCTCCTTGGTCCGCCGACCCGAGGCTCGCGCGGACGTCAATTCCTATTCGTCGTATTTCTTCGCAAGGTCTTCGATGTTTTCCGGCGGCCAGTCCGGTACGTCCATGCCGAGATGCAGGCCGAGCGCGGCGAGTACTTCCTTGATCTCGTTCAGCGACTTTCTGCCGAAATTC
>CAZSBU010000094.1:0-8984 GCA_964605055.1 uncultured Caulobacterales bacterium
CTCGGAAACTCCGGCCAGAATGCTTTCAAAAAACCCCTTGGCGTCGTCGGCGCCGATGCCCTCAGCCCCTTCTTTGTCGATTTCTTCGGCTATGCTCTCCCTGATGTAGTCGCGGCATTTCGCCCAAAGCTCGCGGTCGACCGTAATATCCTGCGGGCGGACGAAAAATCGACCCGTCGCCGAAAGCGCACATTCCCCGCGCAAACTGGCTGCAGGGTCTTCTGAAGTCTCCGATGTACTGTCGCTGAGCGAGATCTCGAAAGCGGCATTATCGGGGACCCTCGCCGGCTTCACCTCGATGGCGACGAACATGGTGTCGGTCAGCGCCAGCACGAGAAAGAAAAGGAAACTAACGACAATGAACAATCGCACCGGCGGCGTATAACGTGTTCGCTTGCCGTGGCTGTAGTCTGCGGGCGCGCGTCCTGGCGCGGCGCCCAGGCTCACGAGCGTTCGCCACATGCGCGCATCGAAGCCAAACGTGTCGCGCATGAAATCACCCGCCAGAACGATCGAACTGCGGCGCATGTCGTCGTGTTTTTGGCCGCAATTACCGCAATAAGCGTCGGGCGCGAGATGGCCGCACGAAAGACAGTTCGGCGGCATGCCGGCGCGGCGCGGGGTTTTCGCTCCCGCGCCGCCCACGACGGCGACCGAAGCCGCCGCCAGTTCTTCGTCGATAACGTCGCTCATCCGCCTGCCCCGCCCAAATGCAGGCTGCACTTTACACCGGTTGCAAAGCGCTGACGACCTGCCCGGCCCAGCATTGGCGCGCCGGCGGCGCTACTGGACCCGTTTGACCTTGAAGCCTTCCTTCTCCAGCAGGTCGATGACGCTCTTTTCGCCAACAAGGTGGCCCGCCCCGACGGCGATGAAGTAATCGCCCTCGCCGGCCATCATCCGTTTGATCTCGGCGACCCAGTTCTCGTTGCGCTTTACGAGCAGGGCGTCGAACGCGTCCGGATAATCGCGGCGCATCGGCGCAATCAGCGTTTCGTCGAGCGCCTTCACGTCGCCGGTTCGCCAGGCCCCGAGCATGCGTTGGGTCATCGCTTTGAAATCGTCGAATTGATCGAGCGTCGCGTCAAAATTAGCGATCATCGCATCGCCGTCGAGGCTCGAGAGGGCTTGGATTTGATACTCCGGCGTTTCGAGATAGCTGACGGCGTCGCCTTCTTCGGCAGCGCGCGCCAGCACCTTGCGGTCAACGCCGGAATTGGGGTCAAAGCCCTCCTGCTGCAGCGCCAGCACCGAGAGGCTGATCATCGCAAGCCATGGACGATACCCCTCGAGCGCCTCAGCGGGGGCGCCGTAACGCGCGGCCACCTCTTTAAACCGCGCAAAACGCTCAGGGCCAACAAGGCTCGACAGGGTGACGCCCGCCGGGTTCAGCCCGTATTGCTGGACGAGTGCGCCGACTTTTGCCTGCGACTCTGGGCTTAGAACGTCTGCCTCGACCACGGTTGTCGTCGCTTTTTTCATCGCCGCGTCATAGGCGGGCGTCGTCCACTCGATATCGGACGGCAGCACGTGGAACGTGCCGAAGAGATAAATCTCGCTGTCTTTGTCAGCGAGCCGCCACATGGCGGGCGCTGATTTCTCTTCGGCAAAGGCCGGCGCAGCGGCGAGCGCGAACGCCGAGACGGCGAGGGCGACGAGCGAGGCGCGTCGGCCCCGGAGACGGATGGTCATGCAACACTCCCTGACTGACAGCCCTTGAGATCCGGGCAACTTTCGCTTCTCACCCCTCGCGCCCCATGCACGCAGGCCGGAAAGTCAAGCGTCCTTTACAAAACAAGCAGCGGGTTGTCAAGCACCCTTTCCATTTTTATTTCTGGAAGGCCGTCATTGCATTGCGCCGCAGCGGCGAGCGGCGGCAAATGACGATCATGTCAGGAGAGACCCGCCCCTTATTTGTGACCCGCTTTGCGCCCTCGCCGACCGGCCGCCTGCATCTGGGGCACGCCTATTCGGCCATCATCGCGCACGCCGCGGCGCGCAACGCTGGCGGGCAATTCATCCTGCGCATCGAGGATCTCGATCAGGGCCGCTGCCGCCCGGAATTCGAGACGGGGATTTTCGAAGACCTCGCCTGGCTCGGCCTTCAATGGGAAAAGCCTGTGCGGCGCCAGTCGGCGCATCTGGCGGACTATGCGGGCGCGCTCGGGAGGCTGATCGAGGCGGGACTTGTCTATCGGTGTTTCCGCACCCGGAAGGAAATACTGGACGAGATCGCTCGCGCGCCCCATCTGTCGCCGGACGGACCTGACGGACCCATATACATCGGCGCGCCGCTCGCCGCTGGTGAAGAGCGCTCGCTATTGGCGGAAGGCGCTCCCTTCGCCTGGCGGCTGTCGATGGCGGCGGCGCGCGACGCCCTGGGCGATCAGTGGTCTGATTTATATTTCGAGCTAGAGAATATCGACGGATCGGCTCGCCGGTGCGTGAAGGCTGATCCCGCCATATTCGGCGATGTCGTCCTGGGGCGGAAAGACAGCGGCGCGAGCTATCATCTCGCATCGGTTTTCGACGACGCATTGCAGGGCGTCACTCATGTCATTCGCGGCGAAGACCTCGCCCCTGCGGCCCATCTACATGCTTTGCTGCAAGCGCTTCTTGGTTTGCCGCACCCGATCTATCGCCATCACAAACTTATCGTCGGCGCTGATGGCAAGCGTCTCGCCAAGCGCGACCGCGCGGCGACCCTTGCGGCGATGAGGGTTGCAGGCGGGACGCCAGACGACATCCGGGCGCGCCTTAACCTCGGGCTTGCTCTTTAGTCAGACCAAGTTCAGCGCCGCATGCCAAAAGCGCATCGGCGGCGGCCAACGCGGCTATCCTGACCCGCGCCTCGCAGTCTCGCCGAACCAACCAACAAAGCCGAGCCGACAAAGCGGCCTGGTCGCGCGACTGAGCGGCGGCAAGCAGTTCAATCACACAGGACTCTAGTCCAATGGCGGGTTGTGTAGAGACCTCCCGGCGTCGCAGCCCGTCATCAACCGTAGCAAAGTAACGATAGAGTAGTGACACGGGATCTCTTCCCGCGGACGAGGCGATGAGGCGGCGCGTAGGGCACGCCCTGAAGTCGCGATAGATGCAGATTACGCCGACGGCCGCTTCATTGGCGACGGACAACGCGGCGCCATCGCCGGCGGCGGGTTCGCGGCGGGGCCCAGCCACAGAGGGAAGCGTCGACGCCGCGCTGCGCTGAGTTGGAAACGGAATGACGGACAACGACATGGAAAAACCATGGCAGATTTGCGAATAATTCGCAATAGCAAATCTTGTCCGCCGCTCCTAATTCCTGAAAAGTCCCGCGCGCTTGGGCGTGATTGCCTAAGCCGCCTGCTGCGAGGCGATCCAGTCGTCGACGCGGCGTTCAAGCACGCTTAGCGGCAATGCCCCGCCGCCAAGCACGGTGTCGTGAAAGCCCCTGATGTCGAATTTCGGCCCTAGCGCCTGTTCCGCCCTCGCGCGCAGCCCCTCAATCTGCTCCATGCCGATTTTGTAGGCGGTCGCCTGTCCCGGCCAGACGATATAGCGTTGGACTTCCGAGCGGATGGCGCCTTCGGCCGAAGGCGAGTTCGTCGTGAAGTATTCAACAGCCTGTTGCTCGGTCCAGCCCTTGGCGTGCAGCCCGGTATCGACGACGAGCCGGATCGCCCGCCACAGCTCGGTCGAGAGGCGGCCAAAATCCGAGTACGGATCTTCGTATGCGCCCATCTCTTTGGCGAGCAATTCCGAATAGAGCGCCCAGCCTTCAATATAGGCCGTAAAACCGGCCTGAGTGCGGAACTTCGGCACGCTCGTCAGTTCCTGAGCGATCGAGAGCTGCATGTGATGGCCGGGATTGCCTTCATGATACGCGATAACTTCAAGCTGGTGCTTGGGCATCGCGCGCATGTCGGAGAGGTGCGCGTAATAGATTCCGGGGCGCGCGCCGTCCGGCGTGCCGGGAAAATAGTGTTGCGCAGCGCCCGGCTGCTCGCGAAACGCCTCGACGCGCTTCACCACGAGGTCGGCCTTCGGCAGAAGGCCGAAATAATCCGGCAGGCGGCCCTTGATAAAATCGAGTTTTGCGGTCGCTTCGGCGATATAGGCGTTCGCGCCCTCCTCGCCTTCGGGGAAGAAAAAGCGATCATCCTCCCGGCTGAACTTGAAAAAATCCTGCAGCGTGCCCTCGAAACCGACTGCGTTCTTGATCACTTCCATTTCGGCATGGATGCGCGTGACCTCGGCGAGGCCCAGCGCATGGATCTCGTCCGGCGTCATCGACGTCGTCGTGTTGTTGGCGAGGTGCTCGGCGTAATAGGCGGCGCCGTCAGCCAGCGCGCCGACTCCGGACGCCTGTTCAGGCGTGTTGGCGCGATCGGCCTCGAACCACGCGATGAGGGCGTTGTACGAAGGGCCCAGCTTTCCTTCGATCTCTGCTTTGGCCGCAGCGAGAAGCGCATCGGCCTTCGCCTGATCGATCTTGCCGGCCGTTTTCAGTTGTTCGATTTCGGATTTGGCGTCCGCCCACACCGGGCTGTCGGGGCCTTGGGTGAATGGCGCGCCGGCGACGATTGCCTTCGCCTGTTCGATGACGCCGTCATAGGCGAATCGCGGCGGACGCGTTCCCGCCGCTGCGTTCGCCTTGGCCTGATCGAGCAGCTGGTCGATGGCCCGCGCGACGCCGCCGATCCGCGCCACATAGGCGTTCATGTCGCTCTCGTCTGAGACCTCATGAAACGCGATGATGAATTGCGGCAGGAACGCCTGGGCGCCCTGCATCTGCGTGAAGACATATTGCTGGCTCCGGAACGCCGCAGCCCGGGCGGCCGCCTCGGCCTGATAGACCCAGACGTCCCATGAGGTTTTCGCTTCGGGCGTCAACTTCGCGTAATCGAACGTCGCCTTCATTTCCTCGACGCTGGCGCGCTGCCAGGCGAGAATTCGGTTCTGCGCGGCCTCCGACAAGTCGTCGATCTTGTCGTAGTCCTTCTTGTCGCCAAGGAATGTGCGCTGGATCGGCGAGAAATCGAGCTGTTCGTCGAACTTTACATCAAACCAGGCGTTGAGACGGTCGCTTTCCGCCGCAATCTCATCTGCAGTTGGCGCCGCTGGGGTGGTCGCAACTGCAGCAGGCTCAGGCGTCGCCGTTTGCTGGCCGCACGCGGCAAGGGCTGCGGAACTCAGAAGAGCGAGCATGAGAATACGAAGCGGAGTGGCGCGCATTGCCGGTCAGACCTTTCAGAAATTGGCGAATTTGCACCTCGGTCTACAGATGTTCCGGAAGCCGCGCAAATGGCCTTCGCACGGTTCGCCTGCTGAGACGGTCGCCAATTCGATCAACCGCCTTTAAAGCGCGACGGCGGAAACTCAAAATCAGGCGGGGCGCGCCTATATTACGCTCACTGTCATCGTCTGGAGACGATTAAGAGAGGCCGACAAATGTTCCGCGATCACCCGCTAAATGATGAGTCCGACCTTTCGACCCTCGACCTCGTTCTGAACGTTCTTTGGCTCGTTTTCGGCGGCGCTGTCATGGCGCTCGGCTGGTTCGTCGCGGCCGCCATTATGGTGGTCACGATTATCGGCATTCCCTTCGCGCGCGCCGCCTTCGACAATGGCGTCTACACGCTCTGGCCGTTTGGAACGGTAGCGGCCGGGCGCGACCGGCTTTACGGCCCGGATATTGGCACTGGCCCTTGGGGCTTCATTGGGAATTTCTTCTGGCTGATGCTGGCAGGATGGTGGCTGGCGCTCGCCCACATCGTCGCGGCGCTGGCGCTGGCGATCACGATCATTGGCCTGCCTTTCGCCTGGGCGCATTTGAAGTTGGCTGGCTTTGCCCTCTGGCCAATCGGGCGGGCGGTTGTCCGCCCGGATGTGGCCCGGCGGTATCGGTGAATAACGGCGGAAGTTCCGCCCCCCTACCGCAATCGTTAAGGCTGCGTTAACCTCCCCCCTTATGTTGGGTAAGAGCACAGGGCGGCGCGAGCCTGTTTGCGTCGAGGGGATGGATTTGAGCGGCGCCGGCTCGGTCCTCCCGCGCCCAGTGGCGCCCCGGCGCAGCTTCCGCATGCCGATCGCGCTTGCGTTGACGGGGCTTTGCGTCCTCTGGAGCGCTCCGTCAGAAAACGCCATGGCTGCTGACATCGTCCCCGCGAGCCCCGCCTCCATAAACGACGACACAGACGGCGCTGCGTTCTGGGGCGTCCCCGTCAATTCCGGGCCTGCATGGAAAGTTGTGAAAACCGAATGGAGCGCCAACGACGAAGCGCGATACGAGGCGTTCGTGCAAGCAATCGGGCGCTCGAAATGCTCTTCGCTCGAGGGCTGTTTGCAAAGCGACGCCAACCCCTATCGCGGACCTGACGACGATTTCTCCGGCGATTGCGCTGACATGGCGTACATGCTTCGCGCCTATTTCGCGTGGAAACACGGCCTGCCTTTTTCCTATCAGAACGCGATGCGCACAGCAGACGGCAAACCCGAAGACGTTCGCTATTCAACCGCTGGCAATCGCGTCGCCTCACGCCGAGACGCGGTCGGCGCAACGCCCGTATCCGCGCCTCAGTTCATCCGGCGGATTGCCGGAGAAGTCTCAACGGCGATGTTCCGTACCCACCCGGAGGTCGGCGGGAGCGGACGCCTCTTCGACGACTTCTATCCCATCGCTATCAATCGCGAGGCTGTCCGCCCGGGCGTCATCGCCTATGACATCTACGGTCACGTAGGCATCGTCTATGACGTGCTCGACGACGGACGCGTACTGGTTGTTGCGTCGCACCCTGATCATTCTGTGACGCGCACGACCTATGGCGCGAATTTCCTGCGCTCAAAGCCCGACCTAGGCGCGGGCCTCAAGGCGTGGCGGCCGATCAGACTGGAGGGCGCAACGCAGCGCGCCGACGGCAGTTTCGCCGGGGGCCGGGTCCGCGCGGCCGGCAATAACGAGATCGCCGATTACTCGCTGGAGCAATATTTCGGCAACGTCGCCGCCCAGAGCGGGGAATGGCACGAGGGCGAGTTCAAGCACGACGGCCGAACCGTCAACTATTATGAATATGTTCGCAGGCGCCTGGCGGCTCCTGGGTTCGCCTACAATCCCGTCGACGAACTGCGTAACAGCATGCGCGCCATTTGCGGGGCGATCAAAGATCGCAAGACAGCGGTCGATCGCGCGACAACGAGCCGGATCTACGCGAAAGATCATCCGGGGCGGTTGCCGCCCAACATCTTCGGCACCTTCGGTCAGTGGGAGGAATATTCGACCCCGTCGCGCGATGCGCGATTGAAAGTTTCGTTTATCGACCTCCGCCGGACGACACAGGAACATGTTGAACAAATCGCCCGCGGCGACGCAGGCGTGCGCTATGACGGCGACGATCTCGCCAGCGACCTGTGGGTGGCGTTCACGGAAGAAAAAGACGCCTGCACGATCACCTACTGGCGTTCCGACGACACGCGCGTCAGACTGAATTTTGGCCACGTCATGGATCGCCTATGGGACCTCTCGTTCGACCCCTACCACTGTCCGGAGCGGCGCTGGGGGGCGACAGGGGCGGAACTTGAGACCTGCGTCGAGACGCCAGACAAGTCGCGTTGGTACAACGCCCAACGGCATCTGCGCTTTCAAGCCGAGCGGACCTATGACGTGCGAATGGATTTCACGGTTGACGAACTGAAACCGCCGTCCGTAGCAAGCCCGGCAGAGGGCGGCCTCGGCGTCGAGGCGCCGGCTGACGCCGATGTCAGGGCCTATCTCAGCCGCCTTTTGCCCGTGCCGGTAGCGACCCTCGAATCAACGCCGCCCCTAATCCTGATCGGCGACCGTTCCCGCGAATGAGCCGGCTTGGCAAGTTGCGCCAGCCGGGGGCCGGATTTTCTCATCTCGCGATGGCCCGAACCAGCCGCAACGGCGTATGTTAAGGTTGAGAGCGCTGCGCGCCGGTAGGTCGGCCGCCCGAAAAAGCGAGAGAGACGCGCCGAAAAGGACCTGTTTATGAGCGGCTTTATATTTTTCCTCATTCCTTTCGCCCTTGCCGCGACCGCCATAGCGCTCGGCTTTGGCATTTATTCCTTGGCCCGGGGCGGCGCGTTCGCCAAGGAAAATGGCAACAAGCTGATGCGCCTCAGGGTTATCGCCCAGGCGGTCGCCATCGCGCTGATGATGCTGTTTCTGTTTTTGGCCGGACGAAACTGACGGGGAGCGCGCTGGCGTTCTATCCGACCGCCGGTCTTGCCACAGACCTGTGACCCGCGCGCGGCGCCTGCGCGCATTGAAAGCCGGCCCCGCGCGCTTTATCATCCGGCGCGAATAGGGCGCGGCGGGTTTTTATCTTCCAGTCGGCTCTGATGACGCCAATAAACGGCGGCGGTGCGCTGCACAGGAAAAGGCCGGTATCCAGCCGGACGAAGCTTTGCCCCGCCAACGACAACAACTGAGGAGCGCCGATGAAAGTCCTCGTCCCCGTCAAGCGCGTGGTCGATTACAACGTCAAGGTGAGGGTGAAGTCCGACCAGACGGGCGTCGATCTCGCGAACGTGAAAATGTCGATGAACCCCTTCGATGAAATCGCCGTCGAAGAGGCAATCCGTTTGAAAGAAGCGGGCGTCGCGACCGAGATCGTCGCAATCTCCATCGGGCCCGAAAAAGCTCAAGATCAAATCCGGCAGGCGCTCGCCATGGGCGCCGACCGGGGCCTTCTGGTGAAGACTGACGACGACGCCGAACCGCTCGCGGTCGCAAAACTTCTGAAGGCGATCTGCCTGGAGGAAAAGCCCGACCTCGTCATTCTCGGCAAGCAGGCGATTGACGACGACTCGAACCAGACCGGCCAGATGCTCGCCGCGCTGCTCGGATGGCCGCAAGGCACGTTCGCGTCGAAAGTCGAGCGCGCCGGCGACCGGCTGAACGTGACGCGCGAAGTTGACGGCGGCCTTCAGACGGTGTCGCTGAAATTGCCGGCGATTGTCACGACTGACCTGCGGCTGAA
>CAZSBU010000095.1:0-8983 GCA_964605055.1 uncultured Caulobacterales bacterium
CGCGCTCGCCCTCGCCGATGACGATGGTCGCATCCATATCGAGCTTGTTGAATGCCGCGCGAAGCGCCGTCACCGCCGCCTGATCGGCGCCGGTTTTGTCGCCCCGGCCAATCATCGTCGAGGCGGCGATGGCGGCCGCCTCAGTGCAGCGTCCCGCCTCCATCGTCAGGATGCGATCGAGATAGGTGTCTTCCAAAGCCATGAGGCGGCCTCCAGTGTTACGCCGCGTTCCGACGGCTGAGCATTTTCTTCACATTGCGCGCCGCCTGACGGATGCGCTGTTCGTTCTCGACGAGGCCGATGCGGATGAACCCCTCGCCATGCTCTCCGAAGCCAAGGCCCGGGGCGACCGCGACATCCGCCTCCTCCATCAGGCGCTTGGCGAAGCCGACCGAACCGAGCTCGCGGTAGGCCTCCGGTATCGGCGCCCAGGCGAACATAGAGGCCGGCGGGCAAGGAATTTCCCATCCCGCTTTGGCAAAACTCTCGACAAGCGCGTCACGCCTTGCACGATAAATGCCGCGAATTTCGTCAACGCAGTCCTGCGGTCCATCGAGCGCAGCGGAGGCGGCGACCTGAATTGGCGTGAAGGCTCCGTAGTCGAGGTATGACTTTACCCGCGCGAGCGCGCCGATAAGGCGCGCATTGCCGACGGCCATCCCGACGCGCCAGCCCGCCATCGCATAGGTCTTCGACAGGGAGTTGACCTCGACGGCGAGGTCTTTCGCGCCGTCGACCTCGAGCACCGAGACCGTCGGCTCCTCGAAATAGATTTCTGAATAAGCAAGGTCCGACAGGATCCAGATGTCATGTTTTTTCGCGAGCGCCACCGCGTCTTTATAGAAGTCGAAGCCGACAACCTGCGCCGTCGGGTTCGACGGATAATTCAGCACCATAGCGGTTGGCTTCGGCGTGATGTGCGCAATGGCGCGGCTTATCCCTGACAGATAGGCTTCCGGGCTCGGCGCCGGAACGCCGCGGATAACGCCGCCCGCCATGATGAATCCATAAGCGTGGATGGGATAGGCCGGGTCCGGCGCGATAATGACGTCGCCCGGCGCGGTCATTGCCTGGGCGAGGTTTGCAAAGCCTTCCTTCGAACCAAGCGTTGCGATGACCTCCGTAGCCGGATCAAGCTTCACTCGGAACCGTCGGTCATAATAGCGCGCTATCGAGCGCCTCAGCCCGGGTATGCCTTTGGAAGCCGAATAGCGGTTGGTGCGAGGCTTAACGGCGGTTTCCAGCAGCTTATCGACGATATGCTGCGGCGTCGGCATGTCCGGATTGCCCATGCCAAAATCGATGACGTCGCGTCCCGAAGCGCGCAGCCGCGCTTTCAAAGCATTGACTTCCTCGAAGACGTACGGCGGCAGGCGCTTGATGCGGTAGAATTCTTCCGGGGACGGCATAATTCGCGTTTCACTCGGCGGGGGGGATGATTTTTGGACGCGCGCGCCGTTCGCGCGCCGCTGCGGCGGTTTCGGCTTCTACGTCGGCTGCGAGGGCGTCGCGTAACGGGTCGAGCGAGTCCCCGCGTTCGAGCGCCGCAGCCGCGCGGTCATCGGCGACCGAAGCGGCAAGGTCGTCTCTCGCGGCTATCAAGGCGTTGGATAACGCCTCGCGCTCAGCGGGCGGCGCCATGACGGGAACCTTGCTCGGTTGTTCGGAAAGCTTTGGAAACCGGCCGGCGCGCGTTGCGCGGTTCTCTGCAACGGCGGCCTCAATGGTAGGGTTCGGCGGCTGGTCGCCTTCCAGATCGACGACTTTCACGAGTCCCGGCGGCGCAAAGCGCAATAGTCCGGCGCAGCCGCTCGTCAGGCTCGCCATCGCGCACAGGACCGTAAAGGTCACAAAGATTTTTATAATGCGTTTTTGCACTTCGGTCGGCCACGCCCTATAAGCGAATTCCTGTTCCACATAACGCCCAATCGCCCCCATGACGCAAGCAGAACGCACCGCCCGCGCCGCAGAGAAAAGAGCTACGGCGCGCGCTGAAGAAGCGCAATCTGTGACCACCTTGGCCAAAAAGGTTCCACGCAAAAAGACCGCGGCAAAAAAATTAGTCGAAAAAAATGTCAGGCAGTCGGCCTCGGACGGGAAAGCTATTGTCTCCACTCCTGAGTTGTCTTCCGTCGGAGCAAAAAAACCGCCAGCCAAGACCAAGACCGTTCGTTCAGGCGCCGTCAAAACGGCGGCCCGCAAAGTCGCGCCGAGAAAACGCGCTGTCAAAAAACGTGCTGTAAAAGCGGGTTCGCCGCGACAAGCAGCGACGGACAAGGCAAAAGCCTTCGAAACGCCCACTGCGCCCCAACCCAGCGCTCGCCCCGCCGCCGTTACGTCGCCGGGGGGCGCTTCAAAAAATCACCAATCTGGCGCGGAGCCAAGCGTTGATCGCAAGGCTTTGTTCGAGGATTTTGACGCCCTGTCCCAATACCTCGTCGACGTTTCCGGACGAAGCCAGGAAGTGGTGAAGGACTTTTTTGTCAAAAATGCGGATTCCATGAAGATGGTCGGGGGCGAACGCTCGGCCGATCCGCTTAATATTGGCGAGGCCTTCCGGGAAATGATGAACGGTCTTGCCGCCGACCCCGGCACGGTGATGCAGCGTCAATTCGCCCTTTGGGGCGACTACGCACGGTTGATGTCTACGATGTCCCGGCGGCTTGCCGGGGAGGACGTGCGCCCGGTCATTGAACCGGCGCCCGGCGACAAGCGCTTCCTTCATGAGGCTTGGCGCGACAATCCCCTGCTCGATTTCGTCAAGCAGTCCTATCTTACCTATGCGAACTGGCTGCGACGCACCGTCCATGACCTCGAGCACATGGACGAGCACGACAAGAAGCGGGCCGAATTTTACACCCAGCAATTCCTCGATGCGATTGCGCCGACGAATTTTCCGATGCTGAACCCGGAAGTCATCGAGACGACGATCGAGACGCGCGGCGAGAATTTGATGAAGGGTCTGAAGAACCTTCTCGAGGACATGGACCGGGGCAATGGCGAACTCGCGATCCGTCAGGCCGATTTGGACTTTTTTAAGCTCGGTGAAAATATTGCGACGACGCCCGGCAAGGTCGTCTTCCAGAACGAGATCATCCAGCTCATTCAATATGCGCCGGCAACCGCCGAGGTTGCGGTCCGTCCACTGCTGATTTTCCCGCCCTGGATCAACAAGTTTTATATTCTTGACTTGCAGCCCAGCAATTCTTTCATCCGCTGGATGGTTGAACAAGGCCGCACGGTATTTGTCGTCTCGTGGATCAATCCGGGTCCAGAGCTTCGCGACAAGACTTTCGAGGATTACATTAAACAGGGCCTTTTCGCTGCGCTCGGGGCGGTGAAACAGGCGACTGGCGAGGAAGCAGTCGACGCCATCGGCTACTGCATCGGTGGAACCATGTTGGCGACTGCGCTCGCTTTGATGGCCAAGCGCGGCGACAATCGCATCCGGTCGGCCACTTTCTTTACGGCGCAGACGGACTTCTCAGAAGCCGGCGACCTTCTTCTTTTTGTGGACGACGCCCAACTCGATGCGATTGAGAAACAGATGGATGCGGCCGGCGGCGTGCTGGAAGGTCGCGCAATGGCGACAACCTTCAACATGCTTCGCTCGAACGACCTCATCTGGTCTTTCGTCATCGACAACTACATGAAGGGCAAAGACCCGGCTAAGTTCGACCTGCTCTACTGGAATTCCGACGCGACACGGATGCCGAAGAATGTGCATCTGTTCTATCTGCGCGAATTTTATCAGCATAATCGTCTGGCGAAAGGAGACATGCGGATAGACGGCGAACGCCTCGATTTGCGCGCCGTCCAAATGCCGATATTCATGCAGGCGGGCGAGACTGACCACATTGCGCCAGCCTCATCGATCTATCGCTCGGCGCGCGCGTTTTCTGGCGCCGATGTGACCTACATGCTTGCTGGCTCTGGCCACATTGCTGGCGTCATCAACCATCCGTCCAAGAACAAATACCATCATTCGATCAATGAGAACCTGCCTCCGTCGCTCGATCAATGGAAAGAAAACGCCGCACGGCATCCCGGGTCCTGGTGGAATTATTGGATGACGTGGCTAAACCGCGTCAGCCCCGGGCGAGTTCCCGCCCGCATACCAGGGGATGGGGCGCTGCAGCCTATAGAGGATGCGCCCGGCAGCTATGTTAAGGTGCAAGCCTGACGTCTCGTCGCGGCGTTGCGAAGTGGGCGAGTGCTCTAAATCCTTGCCGATTTCAGCATCAGCATCAGCATCAGCGTGGTCCCGACGATTGACAATCGCGCTCACGGCTCCGTTCCGCTGGCGCAATGCAAAATTCGTGAGTTACGCCGGTAACATCTACGATTGGACCATCTATGGAAGAGAAGCTTTGGTTTTTTAGTATTTTGTTTTGCTAGAATATTTTTTCAACGTTTGGCTGCCGTCATATTTTTCCGTGCTCGACGTTTCTTGTCGCCAGCGCGTCTTAATTAAACCCTCGTCATGATCGTTCTGATTGCTTGCTCAAACGGAACCAACGCAACAAATTGAATTCGTTAACGCCAGACGAATCGAGTTCTCCCACATTTTCTCCGTCTACCCCCTAAACAATTTGCAATAGAAAACCGGCCGTTAGCCGAAACATGTCGGTGAAACGGAAACTGAATATTCGCACTTGGGGACCTATTCTGGTTGGCAAGACGCGATAGTTACGAGTTTGTAAGGAGCAGCGTACATGACACCGACGACAATCGCGATACCGACCCCGCCCGCAGCCGACCGGACGATCACACTGCAATCAACGTCCCAGCAGGCTTTTGAAAGCGCGATAAATTCAGCGCGCGTTGGAGAGGTAACGAAAATTGTCCTTCCGAAAGACGCCAACCTGACTTTCGGTTCGCGACTGCCGACGTTCGACATTCAAGACAAGAAGATCGTCCTCGACTTCAATGGGGCGTCAATCAAGTTCACAGGCCCCAACTCTCTTTCGTTCGCCAGCGATCATGAATGGGTCAGGCAGGTAAGTTCGCTCGGCACGAGCGGCGGCGACACCACGGTGCGCATTTCGAACGGGGTTCCATCCGACCTTCGCCCGGGCGACTGGGTAAAGATCATCAGCGACGACACAACCCCCGGCGATCGCGCCGCGAACCGCTTGATGGGCCAGGCGCTCCAAGTGGAGTCAATCCAGAATGGCGTTATCCGATTCGACGGACAACTCTCAGCGCAGGAACTCTACAAGACCAACATCCGAATTGCGAAGTATGATGACGATGCGGGCATCCACATCATCAACCCTGTCATCACTGGTGTTCACACCAGCACCTCCTCTCAAATTCGCATTCAATCGGTCGTTGAGCCAGTAATTGAATCGCCTGTGCTTTCAGTCAATGGCGGGTCGTTCCTCGCGTTGATCGACAACGTCAATTCCTATGTGACGAACCCTCGCATCAGCAACGGCCACCCGCAGGGCGCGGATTCGTCTCTCGGCTTCTATTCTTATGCCATTGCGACGATAGGTTCGAGTGGCACACTCGTCTATTCCGATCGCGACGATTTCATAAACTTCACAGGCACACGGAACCCGCTTGATCCGCAACAGCACTGGGTCAACAACAAGAATGACATCCACAGTTACGGTCCGGACCATGACGCCCGGATTGTCGGAACGACAAGCGATGCGCCTAGAACAACGCCGCTGGGTTCGCATAGCGGCGGTTGGGGTACGGTTTTTGAAGACGTTACGGTTAGCAACGCCCCCAAAGCAGCAACCATTCGCGGACAAGACCAGCTATACCAAAATATTCATGCGACGAACGTCGATCGCGGACTACAGTTTTATAATGAGAGTAATGCAATCAAGGGTACCGGCGAATACGATGCGTTTAACATCCGCGTCCAAAGCTCTTACATCGAGACGGCTGGGACCGTTATTTTCACATCCGGCCGGGCCGGAGACCACCTCATTGATGAAATCCATTTCCAGAACAACACATTCAAGCATACAGGCGGAGGCTGGTTCGCCTCCCTAGAGCATGCAAAAGGCGATTGGTCGTTTACGAATGATACGATCATTCTTACAGGCAATACCTCCCGCCTGTTCAACATCTCGGGATCTAACACCACCCTTGACGTGCGTGGCCTTGTCCTGGACCTTTCGAACTTCAAGGGCTCCAGCCTGACGCTTTTCTCAGTCGATCGCGGCAGCTCCGTTGATGTGGACGAGCTCACGATCATAAATCCGCGCGGCGTACGGATCATTGAGTCTATTGGCAATGGCGATGTTGACATCGAATATGGCGCGCGCACGACTGTTGCAGACGACGACGCGCCGCCAGCGGTGGTTGGTCAAGCCGGTCCAAACAACGACCGCGACGAGGACGATGCGCCGGACGCCCCAGTGGTGTCGGCGCCGCCTCCGCCGCCACCGGCTCCTCCTCCCGCTCCTGCGCCCGCTCCCGTCGTCAGCGCATCCGATGACGCCGCCGTTCGCTTTAACGGCACGTCTGGAGCAGATGCGTTCACGCTAGCCAGCGGTTCCGCGCGGGAAGTCACCGTAACGAACTTTAAGTCAGTGACCGGCACAAGCGGCTTCCACGACACGATCGACATATCCGCCGTTTTTGATCGCCTCGGCGGTCGCTTCAGCGACGGCGTTAACGACCTCGCGGATCGCAGGGCTGCATTGACCTTCCAACGCGGCGATTTCGATGGGGACGGGCGCGCAGACGACGTCCAGTTCCGTATCGCGGGGGTTAATGATTTCCGCCTTACGTTCCTCGACCCAGACGCCACCTGGCTCGGCGCTTATGATATCGGCAATGGCACGGGCCGGTTTGATAACATCATTGTGCAACGCCCGGCTGGCTCAGCCCGCCTTGCTGTTGTCGATGATACGATTGAATTGGCTAATCTCAGTCAGCCGTTGCCGCAGTCGCAGCCTCCAGCCGTGGTTACGACGCCGCCGCCGCCTCCTCCATCGAGCGACATACTCGACTTCAGCCGAATGGTCGCGCCGTCGGCGCCCGTGCCACTTGCGCCATTCTTCGAGCCTATAACAACCCCCGTTACCCTGCCGGCTCCAGAGACGCAAACAGTCTTCCTCAGCGGAGGCGGCGGAGGCGGCGGAGGCGGCGGCTTCTTCGCTGAGAATTTTGATCTCCAACTCGTCTAAGCTGCCGCCCATACGAAAAACTAGACGCAACCCGGCCGCTAGGCGGCCGGGTTGTTTCGTTTGAAGGAACTATTTATCCCCCTACGGCATAAGGGCGTTATGCGACGCTGCAAACCGGGATAAATTGCCGTGTTACCCACCGTGTCAATCGTCACGCCGGCTTATAATAGCGCCGCCCATATTGAGGCGACGCTGCGGAATGTCTACGAACAGACGCTGCGAAATTTTGAAATCATCATTGTTGATGATGGCTCGACGGACGACACAGTCGCCATCGCCCGGCGCATCGCAAAGGACGCGCCGGCTCACATTCAGGTCCGCATCATCTCTCAAGCCAATGCCGGGCCGTCCGCCGCCCGCAACGCCGGGGTCGCTGCTGCGCGCGCCCCGCTCGTCGCACTGCTCGATTCTGATGATTTCTGGGCGCCGAGAAAGATGGAACGGCAGAAGGAAATCATGGCGGAAAGCCCGGAGGCGCTCGCTACTTCTTGCCGGTGGGCGGCTGTTGGCGCAACTGGCGAGCCGACCGGACGTACGGGCGGCGTCAGGGGACATACAATAGATGTGTACGGACTATGTTTGCGTAATGCGATCGCAACAAGCGCGACAGTATTTCGCCGGGAGGCTTTCGATCAGGCCGGTGGGTTCGACAACCGCATCCGCACCTGCGAGGACCTCGATCTCTGGCTGCGGATAGCCGCGCTGAAGCCGGGGGCGATCATTACATCGCCTGAAGTGATGTCATTCCGGCGCGTGCACGCCGCGCAGGAAACGGCGAATTGGCGGCGCATGTATCGCGGGTGGATCAGGGTCATGCATAAGTTAAGATACCGAGATCCGCAGACCTATGCGCAAGTCATCGCGGCGGCAAAGGCCCATCAGCGCCTTCAATTCTCATCGGCATCGCTTGCGATTGGGGACCATCGCCGCAGCCGGTTGTTACTCGCGTCAGCCCTGCGCAGGGCGCCCTTTACAATGCTCCGCACGCCGAAGACATACTCGGTCGCGCGTGCGCTTTTTACCGGCGCGGCCAATGGCTAGCGGAAACCGTTTGCGATTTCTCGCCGTTCTGGCGGATCAAGCCTCTCGCAGGCTACCCGCCAGCGCATCGGTCAGCGGCTTTAACAGCCAGCTCAGCGCCGGTCGCGAGCCTGTCCGGATATAGACTTCGGCAGGCATCCCAGGCACCAGGTTTTGCCCGCGCAAAGCGGCGGCGAGTTGATTGCCAACGGGAAGCTCGACCCGCACGACATAGTAAGCGCCGCCTGCAGCGGGATCATTTATAGCATCCGCCGAAACGTGGCGGACGATAGCGTTGATTTCGGGTGTGATGCGCGTGTTGAGCGCTGTCAGGCGAACGCGGGCGATCTGGCCCTCCCGGATGCCGTCAATATCCTCAACGCGCGCGCGCGCTTCGATAAAGTAGGCGCCGCTGCTTGGTACGATTTCCATCAGCATCGAGCCCGGCGCTGTGACGCCGCCAATGGTGTGGGACTGAAGGGCGATGACCGTTCCAGCCATTGGCGCGCGGATAACCGATCGCTCCACCACATCTTGTGCTGCATTACGGCGCTTCTCGAGCGCCTCAATATCGGCATCGAGCTCTGCCAGCGTCGCGTAAGACTCCTCGCGCGCGGCGAGATCAAATTGCCCGAGCGTGGCTTCGCCTTCTAACTGCAGGCTGCGAGCCTCGGATATCAGCGCAATGGTCTCGCCGATCTCCGCCTCCGCCTCGGCAATCTGAATACGGATGGCGCGGACGTTGGACTTCGTTTCAGCACCATGCTTGAGCAAATCTTCAGCAGTTCGGACTTCTTCACGCAAAGCCT
>CAZSBU010000096.1:0-823 GCA_964605055.1 uncultured Caulobacterales bacterium
CCCAAGCAGCGCTTCCAGCCGAAGGCGCGAGGCGGTCGCGGCCTGGCTGCTGGCGAGCGGCTCGGCGCGGGCGGCGGCGAGGGCCGCGCGGGCCTGCGCCAGATCGAGTTCGGGAACGATGCCGGCCGCGTGACGCGCCTCGACGATCTCGAGCGTTTCAGCCAGCGAGCGGACGTTCGATTCCGCTGCGCGCGCCTGACCCTGCGCGTTGCGGAAGGCTATGTAGAGTTGAACGGCGGCGTTGCGCGTGTCGAGCCGGACCGCGGCTAGGTCTGCTTCGCTCGCCCGGGCGCGGGCGGCGGCGGCGCGCGCGCGCAGGCGCGTTTGTCCGAAAAGGTCCGGCGTCCATGTTGCAGCGAGGCCGCCGCTGAACGCATCAACGCGCGGCGGCGCGTCGCCTTGTTGCCCCGTTTCGGCCGAGCCGGTCGCGCCGACATCTGGCAGTAATTCCGCGCGCGCGCCCTTGAAGCCGGCGAGCGCCTCGTCGAGCCGCGCAATCGCAAGCGGGATGTCGTCGCCCGCCTCGGTCAGATCAACGATGCGGATAAGCGCGGGGTCGCCATAGGCGCGCCACCACGCCTCGTTCACAGATGCGGGTTCAGCCTGCGTCTGAGCCGTCGCTTCAGTCCATTTCCCCGGAGCGGGACGCAACCCGTAATTTTCCGCGCCGGACGTCGCGCAGCCAGAAAGCGCCGTCGCCATGAGCAACACGGCTGTGAAACCTTTGACGCCGCTTCTCATGACGCCGCCTCGGCGGCCAAAGCCGGGGCCAATGGCGCGGCGTCGATGAAGACGTCGACCCGCTGGCCGACGACGACCGAGG
>CAZSBU010000096.1:833-8945 GCA_964605055.1 uncultured Caulobacterales bacterium
CATCGGCCGACCGGCCCACCGTCGACGAGGGCTGCGACGACGACCGATGCGTCGGGCGCGAGCGCATAGATAGCCTCAACGACGCGCGCGTCGACCCGTTCCGACCCGCCCGCCAGCGTGCGCTTGGCGGTTGCTTGCGGCTCAAAGCGAACGAAGGTCAGCGGCGCGCTCTCATTGCCGGACTGACCGCGGGCGAACGCAACGGCTCGCGACCGAGGCGAGACGCGCGCGATATCCGTTTCGTCGATCTCGACGCGTATGTGAAACGCGTCGCCGCCGCCGATGGTCATCAAGGGCGTCGCCATCGCGCCCGCCGCTGCAAACTCGCCCGGCCGCGCGTCAACGCTGAAGATCCGTCCGTCAATCGGCGCGGCGACAGTGAGAAGGTCAAGGCGCGTTCGGACGACGCCAACCGCCGCTTCCGCGCGGGCGACCTCGGCCTTGGCTTGCGCAAGCGCAGCGTCGGCGCGCTCGGCTGCAAATTTTCGGCGCGCCACTTCATCGACGCTGACGGCGCGGGCGTCCGTCACGGATTTGAACAATTGATAGCGCTGGCGCTCGTCCTGCGCAGCGACCTCAGCCGCACGGGCGGCGGCGCGCGCCGATGCAAGGTTTGCTTCGGCCTCCGCCAGCGCCGCGTTTTGCGCCCGATCATCTAGCCGGAACAGCGGCTGGCCTTTGATAACCTCATCGCCGGGCGCGACAAAAACCTCGCGCACGACGCCCGAGGCTTCCGTCGCGATACGGATCATTTCACTTTGCGGCTCCACAACGCCGACGCCGCCGACGCGACTGACGAAAGGCGCTGAGGGCGGCATGACGATCGGTTCGGCGCGACCCTGCGGCGGCCGGAGCGTTGAGACGACAGCGAAAATCAATAGGCCGCCGGCCGCAGCCGGCAACAGATACTTCGAAAACGGATTAGTTGACATGGAGCTTCTCCGAAGAGGCGTTGGCGTGCGTGTTTGCGGCGTCGGTGTCGCTGACAATGCGGCCGTCTTCCATTGCGACGATACGGTCCGCGTAGTGAAAAATCCGGTTGTCATGGGTGACGACAAGTACGGCGCGATCGGTTGCGGCGCTCGCCTCCTTCAAAATATCCATCACCTGACGGCCCGTTTCCGCATCGAGCGCAGCGGTCGGCTCGTCGCAAACAACAAGCGCCGGAGAATGGATGATCGCGCGCGCAATGGCGACGCGCTGTTGCTGGCCGCCAGAGAGCTGCCGCGGCATTTTATCCGCATGCGGACCCATGCCGAGTGTCTCAAGCACGCGGCGCCCCTTGGCGGCCGCGTCCTTCAGGTTCATCCCGCCGGTGACGAGCGGCACGGCCGCGTTCTCCGCAGCCGTCAGGGCGGGGAGAAGATTATATTGCTGGAAAATGAAGCCGATGCGGTTGCGCCGGAAGCGGACTTTCTCGCTGTCGCGCATCGCGGTGATGCGTCCTCCCATGACGTCGACGTCGCCGCGCGTCGGCCGGAGCGTACCTGACATGATGGACAGGAGCGTCGTTTTGCCCGAGCCCGATGGACCGATGAGCATCGTCAGCCGGCCCATCGCGATGGAGAGGTCGACGCCGTGCAAGACTTTCGTTCGGGCAGCGCCCGTTCCGAATTCCATCTCGATATTTCGTGCGGCAAGCGCGGGTTGAGTGCTGTGCGGCATCTGCCTAACCGCGGAAAACAATGGCGGGATCGACGCGGAAAACCTTCAGGAGGCTGCCGAGCGAGGCGATGACGATAATCGCGGCGACGACGCCGCCGACGCCGGCGAGAACCTCCGTTCTCAGATAGAAGCCCTCAAGCGCGGGCACATTTTTCGTCAGTCTGAAGAAGGCGGCGCATAATCCGATTCCGAGGCCGTATCCGACCGCGCCGACCACGGCCGCCTGCAACAGCACCATGCCGGCGATCTGCTGGTTCGTTGCGCCGATCGCTTTCAGCGCGCCGAACTGCTTCAGATTCTCTATTACGAAAAGAAAAAACGTCTGGGCGGTAATCGCAACGCCGACGATGACCGCGAGTGCAATCGTGATGCCGAAATTTACCGGGATGCCCGTTCGCGTCAGGTAGTAGCGTACGCTGCGCCAGGCGAATTCGATCCGGGTAAGCGATTGCAGGCCGGTCGCCGCTTCGATCTCGCGGGCGAGGGTTTTCGAATCGACGCCCGGCTCCGCGCGGACGAGCACGAAGCTCATCTTGTTGCGCGTCGGCGGCGTAATGCGCGCGGCCAGAGAATAGCGCATATAAGCGATAGGGAACGTGATGAACGGCGCAGAGGCGTCGGCGACGCCGCGAACGATGATGCGATAATCGTTGACTTCCGCTTCCTTGCCCATGTTCGACACGGCTTCCGCGCCAGGCCAGACAAAGGCAGCGCCTTGCGCGTCAAACACGATGGCGTCGGGTTCGCGCAGCGCCGAGACATCGCCCGCATACCAGATGCGCGGCGCGCCAATGAGCGTTTCATCATCCACGCCGACGAGACTTATCTGGTTGAGGAGCCCGTCGGGCGTCCGTAGGATCGCAAGTCCCTTGAAGAGCGGAACGGCCCATTCCACGCCGGAAACGCTGCGCACACGGCCGAGCGCCTCGTCGGGGAGGGCTTCCACTTCATCGACGTAGTTGACGCGCGGGTCCATGACCCAGATGTCCGCCTCGCGCACATCGAGCACCTGGCTCGCGGTGCGCGCCATCAGCGAAATGAAAATCGAAACTTGCTGGCCCATCAGCAATGTCGCGAAAGCAATGCCGAAAATAAGGGCGTAATACTTCGCGCTGTCGCCAGTCAGCATTTTTAAGGCTATGGCCCACATGATGCGCCCAAATTATGCGGTCGCCGCTTGATGTCGCCGACCCTATAGGGTATTTATAATACTGAACCGTATGGTATGTCAATATCGGAAAGGTGGTCGCTCCGCGCGGAACGAGAGGGCGTTTGTCGGGAAGTCGCCCGCAAAGGCGCGCGACCGGGCCAGAAGGTTGAAAATCAACGCATGTGGCCATACCCAGTTATCGTACGGTTACGTCTGGAAATGAGGATCAATCCGGGTGCGGCGGGTTGACGAACCAGAAGTTTCAGTTGGGAAATTGGTCCTTGCATTCATATATCATACGGTGACAATCGCAGAATCGCTAAACACGTGGATATGCTCGCTAAACCCAAATCACGAACGGACGAACCGCCAAGCGTTGAGCCCGCCGCGCGTCGGCCGGGGCGTCCGCGCAGCGCCGAGAAAGAGTCCGCAATCGTCGGGGCGGCTCAGCACCTCTTTATGGAGCGTGGCTTCGAGGGCGCGAGCGTTGACGCCATCGCCGATGCGGCAGGCGTTTCGAAGGCGACCGTCTACGCCCGGTTCGGCGACAAGGAGGCGCTGCTCGCCGCCGCGATCCGGACGAAATGCGCAACGTTCCTCGACGAAGCGTTGAACGTCGAGAATACGCCCGGCGGCAGCTTCCGCGAGCGGCTGATCATCATGGGGCAGCGGTTTCTCGCGCTCGTTACTGACAGCGACGCCGTCGCGATGCACCGATTGATGATGAACGAGATGGAGCGCAACGCGCACCTGCCGCAACTTTTCTTTGACACCGCAATCATTCCGACGCTCACCCGATTTGCCAATCTCATCGAGGATGAAATGCGGGAGGGGACGATTGCGGCCGCCGACCCGCTGGAGGCCGCCTGGCAATTCCTCGGCATGGTGAAGGGCGAGGACCATATGCGCGCTATGTTTGGCTTGCCCGCCCGCGACGCCGAGGCGATCCATCGGCATGTGACGGCCTGCGTCGATGTTTTTCTCGCTGCGCACAAACCGGCGGCGACGCTGAAATCGCAATAGCTGATCCGACTGAAATTGCCGCGCCGTACCGGTGATTGAATTATCAGCGGGCTTCCATTCATGCGCGATTTTTTCGACGAGGCATCCCCATCGGCCGAGGCGTGGTCGGCTGGCGGCTTGTCGCGCATCAATTGGACGCCAACGCGCGCGATGGGCCTTGCGCGCCTTGAGGCATTCGCGCCGAAGGCCGGGCGCGCCTACGCGGCGGGCCGCAACGTTGATCGCGGTCCGGACGATCGCTCGAACGTGTCCTGCCTGTCGCCGTGGCTGCGCCGACGCCTGCTGACCGAGGAAGAGGTGCTCTCGGCGACGCTGGCGCTGCACAATGCAGCAGCAGCCGAGAAATTCATTCAGGAAGTCTACTGGCGGGCCTATTGGAAAGGCTGGCTCGAAATGCGCCCCGCCGTCTATCGGAGCTGGGTCGCGGCGCGAGACGCCGCCGACGCGGAATGGCGCGCCCGAGGAGGGCGTCGCAAGGCGCTGGAGGCCGCCGAAGAAGGCGCAACCGGTATTGCGTGCTTCGACGCGTTCGCGCGAGAACTTTCTGAGACAGGCTGGATGCACAATCACGCGCGCATGTGGTTCGCCTCGATCTGGATCTTCACGCTCGACCTGCCGTGGGAGCTTGGCGCAGATCTTTTCTTCCGCCGTCTGATCGACGCCGATCCGGCTTCCAATACGCTGTCATGGCGCTGGGTCGCCGGACTCCACACCGTTGGCAAGCACTACGTGGCGCGCGCAGACAATATCCGTATGAATACCCGCGGCCGCTTTGATCCTCGCGGCGAGCTGAACGAAACACCCGAGCCGCTGCGCGAGGACGGGCCGTCGCCGTCGCCCGCGCCACTGCCCGCCGGCGATGCGCCGCCGACCGGCAGGATTGCGCTGCTGCTGACGGAGGAAGATCTGCACCCGGAGAGTTTTCTCCCGGAAACCGCGACGGTCGCGGGCGTCGCCGCGCTCGCGCCCGCCGACATGGGCCGCCGCGACGGCGAGGGCGAAGCCGCGCAGCGATTTTCCGACGGGGCGATCGCTGATGCCCTGACGCGCGCGGGCGCCCATTTTGGCGCGGCGATAGCATCCGACGCGATGAGGACCGGCGAGATCGTCCGCTGGGCGAAGGGTGTCGGCGTCGACACCGTAGCGACGGCCTACGCGCCGGTCGGACCCGTCGCCGACGCGCTTGTCGACCTGCGCGAAGCGCTTGGTCGCGAGGGGATAGCGCTACGCCGCCTGAGGCGTCCATATGATGCGGCAGCGTGGCCGCACGCCCGGGCGGGTTTTTTCAAGATGCGCGAGAAAATTCCGACGCTGCTGGCTGACCTTGGTCTCGGCCGGTGATCCGTGTCCTGTTCGCCTCGATGATCGGCTCGAACAGCGCGTCCGCCAGAAACCGGACCACGGGCGCAACGACGCCATCGCCTGTCAGTTGATAGGCGGCGCTCGCCCGCTCCGGTAGACGGTAGCTATCTGATAGCCCCATCAGCCGCGCTGTCTCGCGCGGCGACAAAAGCCGCGAGCGTATCCCTGCGCTGTCAATTGCAATGATCGTTTGCCGGCTCGACCCGCCAGCCGGGGTGCGCAGGCATCCGGCAAGCCCGTCGAAGCGAACCTCCGCACGCTGAGCGCTCTTGCCGAGCAATGACGGACGCGTACGCCGGAAGACGGTCCCAATTATCGTCGCACCCGTGGATTTCGCGCGGGCGGCGGCTTCATTGAGCTTGGCGCGGTTGTTCTCGTCCATCATGTCGATAAGTCGAGCCGTTGCTGATGCGTCGTTCCAATCACTGCAATTGAGATTGATGACATCAATTAGCGAGAGGCGCCGGGGCGGCGGCTGAGGCAAACGCCAAGAGACCGTTCGCGCCGCGATTGACGGTGGCAACTGTGCCAGCGCCGCCGTGAGCGCTGGCGAGCTCCAAGGACCTTCAAGTTTCGCGTCCGCATTCCTGTTGATGAGTCGTACCGGGATAATCGCGTCGCTGCGTACGCCGATCATGAAGAGGCGCGGGCGAGACTGCGGCACAAAATGCGCAGCGTCGATGATGACCGCCCCAAAGCGATAGCCGAGGTTTGCGAAGGCTTCGGCCATGGCGCAGAGGTCCTTGCCGCTTCGCGCGGCGACGGCCCCATATACGTTCTCAACGGCGATGATAGTCGGCGCCCGGTCCGCTGCCGCGAGTCCTTCCATCAAACGCCAGAACCCCCAGAATGCGCCAGAGCGCGCGCCATTTAATCCCTTGCCGAGCCCGGCGAGCGAAAGGTCCTGACACGGAGAAGACGCCCAGGCGAGCTCGGCCTGGCCGGGCAGGGCGCTCGCCTGAAGGTTCGCAACGTCTGCTAGCACAAAAGGCGCGGGATCGTGATTGGCGGCGTAGGCGCGCGCTTTCTCGCCATCGAGATCATTGGCGAACGTGGCGCGCCATTTCGCGCCAAGTCCGATCGCCGCCATCCCGCCGCCGGCGAAAAATTCATAGAAGCGATAACGGCTATCGACCATGTCGTATTCCTCGCGGCGGAAATGATGTTGAAACAGGCCTTTACCGGAAATGCTTTCCTATCGTTTATCCCCCGAGTCGGCGCTGCGCCGACTTTTGTTTGCAACCCCCCGTTGACAATCGTCGTCCGTTAGGTTTCTCCGATGCTACGCGCCGATTTGATCCCAACAGCTTGCGGGCGCGAAACAAATGTCGCTAAAGCGAGGGGATGGGACAAGGCCGAAAAGGCCAGCCTACAGCGCCCGACCTTTGTATTTGTTTCTCCCCCAAGCTCGAAGAATTCAGAACCGGCGCAAGTTTTTGGAGCGCCGTCCATGTTCGATTCTGTCGTCATTTCGTCCGCTGTTTCGCCAACCACCCCTCTTCCGACGGGGGCAGCGTCTTTCCTTCGCGCTCCCCAGCCAGACCTCGGAATTGACGATATTGAAATCATCGTTCCCGCAGGCTGGCGCGGTGAGAGCGGCGCTGATCTAGGCGGCGCGACGTTCCGCGTCCGCGCTGTCGGCCTCTCGAGCGCGCCCGCAATCGTCGTCCTCGGCGGCATTTCGGCGAACCGCTTCGTCTCAAGCGAAGAAGAGGCCGGCGCCAACGGCTGGTGGGGAGACGTGGCGCGACGCGGCGGCGGCGTCGATCTCAATCAATTCCGGATTATCGGCGTTGATTACGCCCCGCGCGAGCAAGCCGAACCCCTTGATCTGACGCCTGCGGATTATGCCCGGCTTGTGCGCCTCGGGCTTGATGGCCTCGGCGTCGATCGCATTCGCGCTCTTGTCGGGGCCTCGTTTGGCGGCATGGTGGGCCTTGCCTTCGCGCGGCTTTATCCTGAGGCGCTGGACCGGCTCGCGGTCATCGCGGCCGCTCACCGACCCGCACCGATGGCGCGCGCCTGGCGCCTTGTTCAGCGGCGGATCATCCGGTTTGCGCTGGACGCGGGCCAGCCCGCGGAGGGAGTGGCGCTGGCGCGTCAGCTTGCGATGACGACCTACCGCACCGACGAGGAATGGCGCTGGCGGTTCGCCCCCGATGCGGGCGGACTTGATGAGCTTGAGCGCTATCTCGATACGCGCGGCGCCGACTACGCTGCAAAAGTATCGGCGGCGCGCTATTTGACTTTATCAGGCGCGATCGACGCCCATGACGAGCGCCCCGAAAATATTGCAACGCCAACGCTGCTGATTGCAACCGATACGGATCGGCTGGCGCCGCTCGCCGATATTGAGGAATGCCGCGACCGGATTGGCGCCTCCGTTCGGCTGGAAATCATTCGCTCGATCTACGGACATGACGCCTTTCTGAAGGAGGCGGCGCAGGTAAACGCCGCGCTCGCCCCATTTCTTGAGGAGACCTTTCAATGACCGACGCCGCAACGCCTTCCTTCCACCCAGAGACTATCGCAGCCTCCGCCGGCGTTGGCGCGTGTCGCGCCCATCGCGACGTCGCCCCGCCGCTGCATTTGTCGGTGAATTACGCCTGGGACGATCCGTGCGTGAAGCCGGCGTTCGATTATTCGCGCTCGGGCAATCCAACGCGGCGCCATCTGGAAGATGCGCTCGCCGAGCTTGAAGGCGGCGCACGCGGCGTCGTCACGGCCACAGGCATGGCGGCCGTCGACCTGCCGCTTTGCCTTGTAAAGCCGGGCGAGCTTGTTCTCGCGCCTCACGATTGTTATGGCGGCACGCACCGCTTGCTATCGGCGCGCGCTCGCCAAGGCCATTTCGACATTGCTTTCGTCGACCAGACGAACGCCGCCGCGCTCGATGCAGCGTTTGCGCGCAC
>CAZSBU010000097.1:0-8885 GCA_964605055.1 uncultured Caulobacterales bacterium
GCAGTTGCCGAACGAGCACTGACGCAATGGCGGAAGCACGCGTCGTGGCAGCGACGCTGCCGGGTTCGATGTCGGCCAATGGCAATGACGTATCGCTGGAGGATCAGATGCTACGCAGCGTGGAAGCCCAGCAGCATCATGACGCAGCGCTGACAATCTACAAAAAGACGATCGAAATCCTTCGCCTAAGCCTCGGTCGCGGACTTTAGGAGCATTACGGATGAACAGCTTTGTCAAGGCGATGGGCGCCGCCAAGAGCGGCATGAATGCTCAAGGGATGCGCATGCGCGTTGTTAGCGAGAATATCGCCAATATTGAAACGCCTGGGTATCGTCGGAAGCTTTTGTCTTTCGGCTCCGTTTTCAATCCCTTGGACAGAACGGCGACGGCGCGACTTGACCGGGCGATCCTCGATCAATCCGCTCTTGAGACGCGCTATGAGCCGGCCCATCCGATGGCGGACGAAGGTGGCTATGTCGAAATGTCAAACGTCAATCTGGTGGTGGAAATGGCGGATGCGCGCGAGGCTGGCCGCTCCTACGAGGCCAATTTGGCGACTTTTCAACAGGCGCGTCAGATGTACGCCAGCCTGCTCGATCTCCTTAAGCGATAGGTAAAACCATCCATGGACATCAATAGTTTCAGCGCTGCTAAGCTTTACGGCGCAGCGCAGCGCAGTCTGGCTACCACAGGGGAAAAATCCGGGCCCATGGGCGGCGGCGAAGGCGAGTCGTTTGATCCGCGGAAAATACTTGCAGACACGGTCTCGTCCGTCACCAGCGGGGAGAAGACAGCGACAGATTTCATGCTTGGCAAGGCCGATCCCCATTCGGTCGTCGAGGCGCTGGCGTCCGCCGAGCTAGCGGTGGAAACAGCGGTCACCCTGCGCAATCGGGTGGTTGAGGCCTATCAAGAATTGATGCGTATGCCGATCTGACGGGTGCACGCCATGATGACCGAAGCAGAACTGTTGAGCGTGTTGCGCGAGTTTCTCTGGGCTGGCGTCTGGATCGCGTCGCCCCTCTTGCTTACAGCGCTCATTGTCGGCGTTTGCATCGGCCTCATTCAGGCGCTGACGTCCATACAGGAACTCACCCTCACCTTCGTGCCAAAGCTGATCGCTATGCTAGTCGCGTTCGTTTTATGCTCGGGCTTCGCGGCGCGCCTTATGGTAGGTCTGTTCGACGATCGCATCATCCCTCTGATCGAGGCGGGGCGCTAAAATGGGCGCTCGCGACCTTTTACCCTTTTTTCTCGGCGTTTCCTGCGCCGTCCATGCGGACGTCGCCGCGAGCGAGTCGTCGATCTGCCTCGACGCGGCGGCGCGCGTTGAGCGGCAAACAGGGCTGCCGGAAGGCTTGCTGCAGGCCATCTCTGCGGTTGAGACCGGCCGGTCCGAAGCGGCCCCGGCCTGGCCGTGGTCTGCTAACGTCTCCGGCAAGGGCTATTGGTTTGAAACCCGTGCAGCGGCAGAGCATTTTGTGACTCGTCAGCGCGCCGCCGGCCAAGAATCCGTTGACATTGGTTGCTTTCAAATCAATTCGTACTGGCACGGATCGGCGTTTGGGACCTGGTCCGACATGCTGGACCCAGAACTCTCGGCGGCGCACGCAGCGGGTTTTCTGACCCAGCTGCGCGCTGATACGGGCGGCTGGCCGCAAGCTATCGCCGCTTATCATTCGCGAACTCCGCGCAAGGGCGCGCGCTATGCGAACAAGGTAAAAAAGGCTCTCGCGAAATTCGCCGGCAAGCCCAGTGGCGAACCGGGGTTGATGACGCCTGACGCAGCGACGCACCGACCCGGCGGGGTTCCCCTCGCCGTTTTTGAAAACCAGCCCGCGATTATCTCGATGCGGCGGCGGCGCGAGCTATTTGGAGACGGCGAATGAACCCGTTCCCATCCATGCGCGAAGCGTTACAGCCGACAGTACTGCTAGCCGTTGCGCTAATGGCGATCATTGTGATGATGGTGCTGCCGGTCCCCGCATGGCTCCTCGACGTCGGCCTGACTGCCTCCTTTGCATTTGCAATTTTGATCTTCACGATTGTGCTGTTCATCGAACGACCGCTCGATTTCTCGTCATTTTCGACAGTGTTGCTGGGCTCTTTGCTGCTTCGCCTGTCGCTCAATGTGTCGTCAACCAAGCTAATCATAGGTTCGGGCCATACGGGAACGGATGCCGCCGGCGGCGTGATTGAGGGCTTCGCCATGTTCATCATGGGCGGCAATATTCTTTTGGGTCTTGTCGTTTTCACGGTGCTGCTGATCGTTAACTTCATGGTTATTACAAAGGGCGCGGGCCGGATGGCCGAGGTTGGGGCCCGATTTGCTCTCGACGGCATGCCGGGGAAGCAGCTCGCCATCGATTCCGATATTGCGGCTGGCGCTATAGGCCACGAAGAAGCCAAGGAACGTCGCAAGACCGAACAAGAAGAAACTACATTCTTCGGGTCCCTCGACGGCGTTTCGAAATTCGTCAAAGGCGACGCCGTCGCCGGTCTGCTCATTACATTGCTCAATCTCGTCGTCGGGCTTACCGTCGGCATCGGCGCGCATGGTTTATCTATTGGCGAAGCCATAGAAACCTATTCCATACTGACGGTTGGCGACGGACTGGTGTCGCAGATCCCCGCGGTAATTGTGTCGGTCGCCGCAGCGCTGCTTCTTTCCAAGGGCGGCGCCCACGGATCAACCGACAAGGCGCTTTTTGATCAGCTCGCCGAGCATCCGGCGGCGCTGGCGACGGTTGCAGGCATGCTTGCCGTCTTTGCATTCTTTCCAGGCTTGCCGATGCTCCCGTTTCTTTGCGCATCGATTGGTCTGGCGACGGCGGCATATTTCGCTGAACAGGCAGGACGACGCAAGCGCGCCGCCAAGACTACGGTTATCGCCGAGCCCGCGGCTGCGGCGGAAAAATCCTTGGGCGATGTGCTTGATCTCGACGAAATCCATGTCGAGTTCGCATCCAACCTGATCTCCGTGGCGATGGAGTCTGAGATTGGGATCGATGTCCGTATCGAAAAGATCCGGAAGCACGTAGCCGCAGAATACGGCTTCATCGTTCCTGCGATTCGACTAACGGACAACGCGTCTTTGCCAACAAACGAATATGTGATCCGCGTGCATGGCGTTGAGGTCGCGCGCAGCTTCCTGGACCCTACGGGCGTGATGGTGCTCAAGCGCGAGGAAGGGTCGCTGCCCATCAACGGGCGCGATGTAAAGGAGCCGGTCTACGGCGCTCCCGCGCGATGGATTCCGGCCGATCGCCAGGAAGAGGCCGCCTTGCTGGGCCTGCCGATCATCGAACCGGCTGAAGTCGCCGCGACCCACCTTCTCGAAGTTATCAAGAGCAATTTTGGCCGGTTGATGACGCGGCGCGCGTTGCGCCGGATTTTTGACGAATTCGTGTCTACGTCCGATAAAGCGCGCAACGATGCAAACCGCAAGATCATTGACGAATTCGTCAATGAAAAAACCCCCTTCGACCTCGTCCAAGCCGTGTTCAGGCTGCTGTTGCAGGAACGCGTATCCATCCGTAACCTGCCTGTCATTCTCGAAGCAATCACGGAAGGCCGGAGTGCCTTTTCCGCACCGGAACAAATAGCGGAATACGTCCGTCAACGGATCGGCTATCAGTTCATATCGAAACTACGAAACCAGGACGGCGTATTACCTCTCATTCAGCTGGCGCCGGAATGGGAAGCCTTGTTTCGCCATCATGAAACGCAGAATGAGAATGGATCGCCGGATATCGCCTTGTCGCCAGCCGATTTCAATCGACTGGCGAGCACAGTGCGCGACCGGGTCGCAACTGCCGTGGCGAGCGGGATTTTCCCCGCGATTGTGACATCGGCGCGCCGCCGACGGTTCCTCAGTTCGGTGCTAAGCGCGAAGGGCGTTCGCAACGCCGTAATCTCTTATGACGAAATCGATCCGACTGAACGTCCTTCCATCCTTGGCATCGCCTAACGGCCGATCATGGATATTTTCTCCGCACTTGCCCCTTATTCGGAATTAAGCGCGCCAGCTGCTTGGGCTTTCGTTGCGACGCTTGCGCGTCTTTCGACGTTCGTATTTCTCCTGCCCGGCCTCGGCGAGACGAGCGTGCCACCGCGGGCGCGACTGGCGGCCGCCGCGAGCATCAGCTTACTGCTGACGCCCGCACTGCTTTCTGACGGCTTCGAGCCGCCGTCTACTGTCAGCGGCGGCGCCTTTATGCTTGCAGCGGAAGCGGTCGCCGGTGCCGTTCTCGGTTTCAGCCTGCGCATTGGCGTTTACATCCTGCAGACCGTCGGCGCGATCGCCGCCCAGACCATGTCACTGTCCCAGCTATTCGGGCCAAGCCTCGACGCGCAACAGGAATCGCCAATCTCGACCCTGTTGATGATGGCGGGCGTTGCTCTCGCGGTCAGCGCAGGTTTGCATGTCAAGGCAATTGCAGCACTTATTGTCAGCTATGAGGTCCTGCCAGTCGGCGTTTTTCCCGGTGCTGCTTACACCGGGGAGTGGTCCGTCGCGCGGACCGCCTATTCTTTTGCTGCTGCGCTCTCTCTTGCCATGCCGTTCGTGCTGCTAGGTTTCATTTATAACCTTGCTATCGGTGCCGCCAACCGCGCGATGCCGCAGCTGATGGTGGCGTTTGTCGGGGCGCCCGCCGTCACGCTTGTTGGCCTTATCTTGCTGGCGTCAACAGCCCCCGCTCTCCTGCTCCTGTGGGGCAAAATGTTCGACGAGATCCTCGTATCGTTAATAGGAGGCGCGGGATGAGCGAGGGGGAGAAGCCGCCAGACGACGCCAAGTCGCATGCGCCGACGCCGCAGAAATTGCACAAGGCGCGGGAAATGGGAGATGTCCCCTATTCAACAGAAGTAACTGCGGCGGCGACCTACGGGGCGCTGCTTGCAGCGATCACGTTCGGCGGCGGCTGGTCGGCAATACGGCTCGGAGAAGCGCTGTCGCCGTTCTTTCGGCACCCGCAGGACCTTGCGCAGGCGCTGATGAGCACAACGGACGGCGATTATCTGACGGGCTTGATCGCCCAGATCTTCGCAGCGCTCGCGCCGATCTTCGCGGCGCTGGCGCTCGCCGCCGCTGCTTCGATACTGGCGCAGCGCGCCGTCGCCTTTGCGCCTAGCAAGATCAAGCCGAAAATTGCACGCTTATCCGTTATCGACAACGCGAAACAGAAGTTTGGCCCATCCGGCCTCTTCGATTTTGCCAAAAACCTGATCAAGCTTTTTACATTGCTGGCCATTATGGGGTTTGCCTATCGCGGGCGTTTCGCTGATCTGACCGGATTGGCCGCACAACCGGCAACGGCTTTGATGCCAACACTCCTGCGCGAGGCGGTTTTCTTTCTCGGTTTAACCACGGTTACGGCGATGGCGGTCGCTGCGGTTGACTTGCCATGGAGACGCGCGGAGCACGAAAAGCGCCAGCGGATGACATTTGAAGAACTGAAACGGGAGGGAAAGGAAACGGAAGGAGATCCCGGCATGAAGGGCGCTCTCCGCGAGAAGGGTCGCGCGCTGGCCATGAACCGCATGATGGCGGACGTGCCCAAAGCCAACGTGGTCCTCGTAAATCCCACCCATTATGCCGTTGCGCTGTCGTGGGATCGGGATGGCGGGGCCGCGCCGGTGTGCGTCGCCAAGGGCGTAGACGAAATAGCCGCTCGTATCCGCAAAGCAGCGGCTGAAGCGGGCGTGCCCATCCGCCGTGACCCGCCCACTGCTCGAGCGATCTTCGCCACTGTCGATATTGGTGAAGAAGTCCGCCGCGAGCATTATGCAGCGGTCGCCGCCGCAATTCACTATGCTGACGAAGCCATCAAGCAGTCGCAATCATGAGCACCAGGGAGCTCCGTCAGCGGACGATGCGCGCTGCAGAGGCGGCCCGCACCGCAGCCGACTGCAACCGGATGCGTGCAGCAGCAGCAGCAAGCGACCTGGCGGCACTCGAAATGCGACTCCGATCGCTCGATGCCGCAGCCTTTACGGCCAATCAGTTCTCCATCGGGCCGGTTGATGCTGGCGAGATCGTCCTTGCTGCACACTATGCGAAAGCCGCTGATCGCAAAGGCGTCAGCCTGCGCGCGGAGATCGTTCGGAGGCAGGCGAAAGCAGATCAAGCGCGCGCAGAATTAGCTTGCACAATGCGCAAAGACATCGCTTGGCGCAGGCTGACTGACGCACTCGAAAGCCGCTGTCGCGCGCTCAGAGACGCACGCGAAGAATGCGCGCGAGAGGAGGCGCTGCGAACGATGCGGGTTCGCACACATCGACAAGAGGAAAGCTGAACCTTGGCGCGCGGCTACCGGCTGGTGCCAGCTCCAAGAGCAGCGGCCGCTGCCGGCACATCAGGCCGCTGTGAGAAATACCAGCCGGACAAGCTCCGCCTGGCGAGACACACCGGTTTTCTGGAATACGACCTTCAGATATGTGCGCGCGGTGCTAACCGAAACGCCGGCCGCCAGAGCGGCGTCTTCGATCGAAGCGCCGCCGGCGAGGGACTGCACGATGCGCGCTTCCGAGGGTCGCAACCCAAGCGCCACGGCGATGTCCCTGACCGAGCTGTTGAGGCGCGAGGGATCGCTAAGGAGCAGGCTGAAAAACGGTCCGGCAGGAGCCGCGCCATGATGATAAAGCGCCGATACGGTCAACGGGACGTTACCGGTATCGTCCGTAAAACGAAAGATCGAGGCTTGGTCTCCTGCTTGCTGAATCTTGAGCTCGCCAAGAAAGGCGCGAAAGCCATCCTGCTGCTTTGGCGCGACCACTCTCAGTTTGTTGTCGGCCATCAGCTGGAGGCATCGCGTTTTTGCAATTAGTTCCAGAGCCGTCCTATTGGCGTAGGTCATCGTCATATCGTCGGCCACGTAAAGGACGGCGCGGGATATTCTGTCTACTGTAACGTGCGACATGCTCCACAATCTGTTTAGGCGCCGCAGATTGATTTCAGTGATTGCCATGTCGATCGCGACGTCAAGTTCGCCTTTGGTGATGGGTTTTGTTATGAACCGAAAAATGGCGAATTCGTTCACCGAGATGACAGCAGTCATAAAATCAGCGTTGGCCGCAGCAAGGATAAAAAGCGTATCCGGGTTCTTGGCACGCATTTCAGCGACGATCTCAAGACCAGCCCCTTTTCGCTGGCTCAACTCAACGACAGCAATATCCGCCGGCGCGCTCGCGATCGACGATAGGGCCAGCCTGGAGGTCAAGAAAGTCTGATTAGATAATTGGTCGCGCCGGGTTTGCAGTATGGACTTAAGCAATCCCAGCGTTGCAACGTCATCATCGATACAAATGATGTTGTAATTGGCTTTCATCACGTCGGCCTGATTTGGTTTTCCGTGGAGATGATACGCGACGAAAGTTACCAAATACCGGCTTAACCGCACTCGAGTGCACATCCGGATCTTGGGTTGTTGAAAGACCTGCGTGCTTCGTCGAGCAAAAACTATCAGGGGCGTTTCATTGAACAAGCGGAAGCGATTCTGTCACTTTGTCGAAGCGATCGACTGACAGACTTTCGCTGATTGCCGTCGCGGCCCGCTCGACGACATGTTGCACGGGATCGTGCGCAAGGTGCGCGTAGCGTGCCGTGGTGCGGAGTTCCCGGTGTCCCAGCGCCTTCCCGATGTGGGTGAGCGGAGCGCCCTGGGAGGCAGCTACTGAGGCAAATCCATGGCGCAAGTCGTGTAAGCGGACATCGTCGAGCCCTGCGCGACGACGAACGGTGCGCCAGATTTTCGGAAGCCCCTGGAACGGCCCCTCACCGGAGGTCGCAGGGAAGACGTAGGGCGATGCTGATCGCGATCGTGTCCCCAACAGTTCGAGGGCAAACAAAGCGAGTGGCACCACTTTTTTACCTGTCTTGCTGTCACGAAGCCGGATGCACCCGCGCGCGAGATCAATGTCTTGCCACTGAAGATTCACGATCTCGCTTCGGCGCGCGCCGGTGACGGCCAGCAGCACGATGATCTCGAGAGCAGTAGCGTTCATTCCCTCAGCGCGCAAATCCCGCATTGCGGCGCCAAGCGCTTTCATTTCTTCAGTTGAGAGATATCGCTCGACAGATCGTTCGCGGTAACGCTGGACGCCGCGACATGGGTTGGAGTGCGGCTCGCGGACACCCCAACGTTCCGCCATCGTCATCATGTGGCTGAGCAGGCTCAAGCAACGGTTTGCGTTCACGGGCTTATGGGCTCTGCCGGCGTGAAAGCGCGCGACGGATTCCGCCGTGATGTCCTTTACGCGCGTCCGCCCGAACGCCGGAAGCAAATGCAGCCGCAGGTTTCTTTCATCTTCTTCGACGCTTCTCGGCTTCTTCTTCGGTCGTGCGTGCTGGTCCATGTAACGCTTTGCGAAGTCGTCAAAACGTTCCGCCTCGCCAAGTCTCTTCTTGTCGTTGGCGGGGTCGCCGCCAAGCGCCACCTTGGCGAGGACTTCTTGCGCCGCTCGGCGGGCCTGAACGAGCGGAAGGTTTTCCACCCGTCCAATCGTGAGACGCCGCGTTGGGGCTGCGCGTCCGCCATGCGGTCGGTACTGAACGATGTAGGATTTTGCTCCTGATGGAGCGATGCGGACGCCAAAGCCCTTTAGGTCGCTATCCCACATGAAGCCCGGTGACTGACTGGCCGATGCTCGGTCCACTATGGTTTGCGTCAATTTGTGCGTCATCGCTCTGCTCCTCCAAAGTAAGCACCGGGTAAGCACGCCGCTCGGCAAACCCGATATCACGATGATCAAAGTGGAGCATTCAACTTGAGTAATTCAAGACGTTACGCGTGAACAGGAACAACAAAGAACGACGTTACTTCTATAATGTTCAGACTACGAATCTGGGGGTCAGGAGTTCGAATCTCTTCGGGTGCGCCAGT
>CAZSBU010000098.1:0-8861 GCA_964605055.1 uncultured Caulobacterales bacterium
TGACGTATGAGTTTGAGAATGTTCCCGCCGATACGGTTGCGGCGCTCGAAGATCTCGGCGCATTAGTCGCCCCCGGCGCGCGCGCGCTCGCCATTGCGCAGGATCGCCTGATTGAAAAGGAATTCGTTCGCTTGATCGGCGCGCGTACGGCGGATTTCTACCCTGTCGATGACGCCAAAACGCTTGGCGAGGGACTGATCGCGGTTGGCCGGCCCGCCATTCTGAAAACGCGCCGCCTCGGCTATGACGGCAAAGGACAGACGGCGATCAGCGCACAGTCTGGACCGCTAGACGCCACATGGGACGCTGCGGTGGCGAAAGCATGGGATGAGATTGGCGCGCGTCCATCGATTCTCGAAGGCTTTGTAGATTTTGCATGCGAGATCTCAGTCATAGGCGCGCGAGCGCGCGACGGATCAGTCGCGCTCTATGACCCGCCGGAAAACATTCATCGCAACGGCATCCTGCGAACCAGCGCCATACCGGCGCGGGCTGCCCATAAAGCGATCGACGCCGCGCAGCGGATCACGTCAAGCATGCTCGCGGCGCTCGATTATATTGGCGTTATTGGCGTGGAGTTCTTTGTACTGAAGGATGGCGACGTACTGATCAACGAATTCGCGCCACGGGTCCACAATTCCGGACATTGGACGATCGATGCTTGCGCCTGTTCGCAATTCGAACAGCACATCCGCGCTGTGTGCGGGTGGCCGCTGGGCGATGCTTCACGCCATTCAGACGCCGTCATGGAAAATCTCATCGGCGCGGAAGCGGACACTTGGTCTGAAGTCGCGGCGCAGCCCGGCGCCTGCCTTCACCTTTACGGCAAGCACGCCGCTTTGCCGGGGCGCAAGATGGGTCATGTCACGCGCATTTCAGGGCGCAGCGACAGGTAGCGAAATTATCCGTTTGCGGATGGATACCGCAATCCAGCGAGCCACCGAACGGGAGTTTCAATATCGAGCCCAGCATCGCGCACCACGCTCTTAAGCCGCTCGATTTCCATCACATTGTCGATCCGTCTGGCGAGGAACGCCATCGTCTCTGCGTTTTCGCTATCATCGTCCGCGAACCAGCGCGCGGCGGTTGACAGCCATACGCCGGAGAGTATGGCCCGTTTGCTGTAGAAATTGCCGTCTGTCGATTTGTCGCCGAGCGCGCGCCAGACAGCGTCCGCAGTTTTCCAGGCAAGGCGCGCGCCCCGCGCTGCGTTCTGCGGCAAGGCAAGCACCGCCGCAGCTCGGCGCGCAGCCTCTTTATGAGGCTCCAGAAAACCGATCCGGGAGGTGATCGCGTAGGTGACTTTGTCCCTGATCTTGAGGGATTTGGCGTCGGGGTCCGAGAGCGCGCCCGCCATGGCCGCATCCGTTTCGGTTGACCAAAATTCGAGAAGATCCGGCGCCCCTGCTGGGAACGCCGCAACGAGCCCTGCCGGGCTAACGTCCGCCTCAGCGGCAGCGCGGCGCAGCATGAGCGGCGTAAAGCCGTCGAAGGCGGCGACCGGGAGGGCCGCCGCCAGAATGGAGCGCCTTTCGTCGTCAAAAGGACGCTCGCCGCTGTGCGTCTCATGGCCCGATAAAGCACCAATTTCAGCCATTTGCGCTCCGCTTCGCTAATTTGCCGCCGGGCGACGGCTGACATATGGACATGCGCCGGGCCGTTTGCTAGCACCACCCCACAGGCAAGGCGCATGACACGCCTTGCACCATCAGGGAATATCATACGTCGCGGCCGGTCGGACCGTGGCGTTTTTGCTTCGAAGGAGGGCCTAGCCATCGTTCAGATTTTTGTTCGCGACAATAATGTCGAGCAAGCCTTGCGCGCGCTTAAAAAGAAAATGCAGCGCGAGGGAACTTTCCGGGAAATGAAGCGCCGGAAATTTTACGAAAAGCCGTCGGAAAAGCGCGCCCGTCAGAAGGCGGAGGCAGTTCGTCGCGCTCGCAAGCTTGTCCGCAAAAAACTCCAGCGAGAAGGCGGCGCCGGCTGATCGTAAGATTGGCCGCCGGCCTCCGGACTAGAGTGGAAGCGTGCGTTCCGGCCCCAGAGGGATCTCGTATTTCGAATAGGCGTTCCGTGTCCCGGAACGCCTTTTTTGCGTGATCCGATCGACTTGTTACCGCAAGTTGCGACGCCTTGGGCTCAATTGGGGCGACCCCGTTCAAATTGATGCTTTTTTACTTGCCGCCCTTCCCGCAACCTGATTGGTTCGTAGGGTAAATCGAGCCGTCAATTGCTGGCAGAAGGAACAAAATTGGATGACGCGCATTAGGGGTGGGCTGCTAGCGTTAGTCGCCGCATGCTTGGGGCTGACGGCCTGCGAAACGATCAAGGGCGTTGGGCGAGATGTCGAAAGCGCCGGGGAAGCAATCGAACGGGCGGTCGATTGATCGCCGCCCGTCACAGACACTGTGTCTATTCCAATTTTGCACACAATTTTCATACACAATGCAACGCAACGTCGAGTTGCGGGTTCTTTGAAGAGGTTCGGTAACGTTCACCGATCATTCTGGGATTATCAATCGACCATTGAGGGCCGTAATTTACTGAGATCGCATAAAGCAGTTGTCTGCGGATGGGTGCAACAATGCGGCGAATGACAGATCGAAGCGACGGATCGGGAGGCGGCCGCTCGCGTCGTTGCACGGGGAAAGAAACGCTATGTTGTCGGAGTACAAAACGACATCTGACTTAAGACGTACAGCGCTGGGCTCGGCTGCAATTATTGTCGGCTTGGCATCGCTCGCGGCAATCGCAGCGCCTGCGCCTGCATCCGCTCAACAGCATATCGACGAGCCCCGCCTGAAACCCTTCATTGGGCGCAAGCGCCCCGACCGTGTTCGAGAGACAGAGCAAGAGCCCGGCGCGGAAGACGCAAACATCCGGCAGGAAGAAGGCGAAGTCGTCGACGATTCCGCTTTTGACGACCCGAAACGATGGACCCCGGTTCGCGATTTTACCGGCGTTCTGACTTTTCTTGCGCCTGGCTCCACGGATTTGAGCATCGGCGCTGGACCTGTTTATCGTCCGGATTATTTTGGGTCAGACGATTATGAGCTAGACGTCGACCCATCCGTCTTCATCAGAGTTCGGAACTTCACCTTCCTCGACGACGACGGCGCGGATATCGCGTTGTTTGGTTTCTCGAGCTTTCGATTCGGCCCTTCGTTGCGAATCGTGGGCGCCCGCCGCGAAGATAGAAATCCGGCGCTGCAAGGCCTCGGGGATGTCGGGCTCACATTTGAACTCGGCGGATTTGCGGCTGCGACTGTTTTTGACCGCTATTCGCTCCGGTTCAAAGTCAGGAAGGGAATAGACACCGGCCATCGCGGTCTGATTGTTGACGCCTCAACGACGGCGCTGCTGTTCCGACTTGGGCCAGTCTCGACGTCCGTCACCGCACAGACCAGCTGGATCGGCCAGCAATACGCCGACACGTTTTTCACTGTTACGCCCGCCCAGTCGGCAGCTTCTGGCTTGCCGGAATATCAGGCCGAAAAAGGTTTTCGCGACATCGGCGGGAGCCTCAACGGCTATATCAATATCCGGAAACGTTGGTCGCTGAACCCATATGTTTCCTACAACTATGTGCTCGACGGGATCGCCGAAACGCCGATCATCGAACTCCTTGGCGACCGACACCAATTCAGGGCGGGGTTCCACATCATGCGAGAGTTCGAGTTCAAGATGAAGGACTCCTGACCTTCGTTCTGGAACGCCTCAAAGCGGTCGACCACGTTTGGGATAACCAATATGTTACTTCAGCGACTTGACGATGCTTTCCGTCACCTTCTTCGCGTCGCCAAACAGCATCATCGTATTGTCGCGGAAAAACAGCTCGTTCTGAACCCCTGCATAACCTGACGCCATTGATCGCTTGATGAACAGAACCGTGCGCGCGTTCTCGACATCCAGAATCGGCATTCCGTAGATCGGCGAGGTCTTGTCTGTCTTGGCGGCAGGGTTCGTTACGTCGTTTGCGCCAATGACGAATGCGACGTCAGCCGTGCGGAATTCCGCGTTGATGTCTTCGAGTTCAAAGACCTCGTCGTACGGCACTTGCGCCTCCGCGAGCAGCACGTTCATGTGCCCGGGCATGCGCCCCGCCACGGGGTGGATCGCATATTTCACATCGACGCCTTCGGCTTTCAGCGAGTCGGCCATTTCTTTCAGCGCATGCTGAGCCTGCGCCACGGCCATGCCGTAACCCGGGACGATGATCACCTTGCCCGCGTTCTTCATCACAAACGCTGCGTCTTCAGCCGACCCTTGCTTTACCGGCCGGTCATCAACACCGCCGCCGCCTGCAGCCTCCTCGCCGCCGAAACCGCCGAGGATAACGGAGATGAACGAGCGGTTCATGCCCTTGCACATGATGTAGGACAGGATCGCGCCCGACGAGCCGACCAGAGCGCCTGTAATGATCAGCGCAATGTTCTCAAGCGTGAAACCGATCCCCGCGGCCGCCCAGCCGGAATAGCTGTTAAGCATCGAAACGACGACGGGCATGTCAGCGCCGCCGATTGGCACGATGATGAGGAAGCCCAGCACGAACGCCGCAAGCGTCAGGAGCGCGAAGATCACAGGCGACTGGTTGCCGGTCATCAGCATGCCAATGAGAATGAAAATGACGAGGGCAAGCGCCAGATTGATCGAGTGTCGCGCCGGCAACAAAATCGGCTTGCCCGACATATTGCCGTTCAGTTTCAGCGCCGCGATGATCGACCCGGAAAAGGTGATTGCGCCAATCGCGACGCCGATCGACATTTCGAGCACCGATTGAAGGTGGATATGTCCCGGTTCGCCGATGCCAAATGCGGCGGGCGCAAGGAACGCCGCCCAAGCGATCAATACGGCTGCTAGACCGACAAGCGCGTGAAACGCCGCCACGAGTTGCGGCATCTGCGTCATCTGAACGTTGCGCGCAATGTAGGCGCCAGGGATGGCGCCTGCCGCAACCGCAAGCGCAACAAGACCCCAGGTCGACAAGCCTTTATCCTGCAAAACAAACAGCGTCGTCGCCACGGCGATCGTCATGCCGATCATGCCAAATCGATTGCCCTGACGCGAGGTTTCGGGCGAAGACAGGCCGCGCAGGGCCAGGATAAAAAGAATGCCCGACGCGATGTAGAGAAGGGGCGGAAGGTTCTGAGCCATCGGTCTCTACCGTTCTTTCTTGCGATACATGGCGAGCATGCGCTGGGTCACGAGGAACCCGCCGAAGATATTGACGCTCGCAAGCGCCACGGCGAGAAAACCCGCCGCTTTGGACCAACCGCCTGCGGCTGAACCGGTGAGATCCGCTCCTACAGCGATCAACGCGCCAACGATAACTACGGATGAGATTGCGTTCGTCACTGACATCAGCGGGGTATGGAGCGCCGGCGTCACCGACCAGACGACATAATACCCGACAAAAATGGCTAGAATGAAAATCCCGAAGAGATAGACGAATTCAGACGGCGAATTCAGGAAGTCGACATAGCGCGAGAGCCCCTCGGACAAAATCCGCGCTTGCTCCGCGGCGGCTTGCGCCGATTGGGCGTTGTCCGTTGCGCTGACCGCCGACGCCTCGGCCGACTTCGCTAATTCCTCGGCGATGCGGGCAGCTTCCTCAGCCGCTTTCTGTTTGTCCGTATCGGCCATTATCTTCCTCCTATGACGGATCAGCGGCAGGCGCGGCGGGCGCTTGCTCGACAGCGGGCGCGGGCGTCGCACCGCCAAACAGGGGATGCACGATCGCGCCGTCGCGCGTCAGCGCCACGCCTTTGATGATGTCGTCGTTCCAGTCGATCGCCAGCGCTGAAGCTTCCTTGTTCCAGAACGCCGAAACGAAATTGAAGAGGTTGCGCGCATAAAGGCTCGAGGCGTCGGCCGGCAAGCGCCCCGCCACATTGGCGAAACCGATGATGATGACGCCGCCAACGTCGATGGCCTCGCCAAGACGGCTGAGCGCGACGTTGCCGCCCTGCTCTACGGCGAGGTCAACGATCACCGACCCGGGGGCCATCGAGCGAACCATTTCCTCGCTGACAAGCTTCGGCGCCGGACGGCCGGGTATCAGCGCTGTCGTGACGACAATATTCTGTTTCCGGATATGCTCGGCGACGAAAGCGGCCTGACGCGTTTTAAAGTCGTCGGACATTTCTTTGGCGTAGCCGCCAGACGTTTCGGCGTTTTTCATTGCCTCTTCGTCGACCGTAACGAATGTAGCGCCGAGGCTTTCGACCTGCTCCTTCGCGGCGAAGCGAACATCGGTCGCGGAGACGACCGCGCCCATGCGGCGGGCCGTTGCAATTGCCTGCAAACCGGCAACGCCCGCGCCCATGATGAAAACCTTGGCTGGCGCGATCGTGCCCGCCGCCGTCATCATCATCGGCATGGCCCGGCCGAAATACGCCGCTGCGTCGATCACCGCTTTGTAGCCGGCAAGGTTCGATTGCGACGACAGTACGTCCATCGACTGCGCGCGTGTAATGCGTGGCATCAGATCCATGGCGAAGGCCTCAACGCCAGCCGCCGCACAAGCCGCAATCGCCTCTGCATTCGAATGGGGTTGCATGATCGCAACGAGGCGCGCGCCGCTCGGCAATAGCGCGATTTCGTCAGCAGTCGGCGGCGCGACCTTCAGGACGAGATCGGCGCCGGTCGCCGCGTCAGCCGTACTTGCGGCGATCTCGGCCCCATTCGCGCGGAATGCGTCATCGGAAAAATTCGCGCCAGCGCCGGCCGCGCTCTCGACGGTAACGGTTGCGCCGAGACCGATGAATTTCTTCACGGTTTCGGGAGAGGCGGCGACCCGGGTCTCGCCGGCTCGCGTCTCCTTCAGCACGGCGATTTTCATGGTTCCTCCTGGCGCGAGCGCTGTCCGTCTAGCTTAGAGCGTGGCGAGGCCGAGCCGACGTCGCTATCACCCTTACGCTCAATGTGAGAAAAAAGTTTTGACGAGAAAAAACACAAACACATAGGTTATGACCGCCCCTAACAACGCAAGAGCGATACCATTCGCCATGACGAGGTTGGTGAAAAAAACGGTCAAAGCCAGCGCAAATGGTAGACCAATTTCGCCTGTGGCGCGCATGATCTGCGCGTAAGTCTTGCGGTGCGCTTCTGCGTCGCTGGCGCGTTTTTCCGCATCGTCAGCCATGGTCATCCGATTCCGCCGTATGTGAGGAGAATATCAACAATCGCGGGCTGTTTTCTGGCCGAATTCAGCGGCATCGGCAAGTGCGATTGGCTGTTCCGGCGCGACTCTCATGAGAGCTTGATCGCCTTTTCAGACGCCGACGCGCACGGGCCAGCACGTCAACAGCGTTCGCAACGAGGAAATGAACGCCAACGGCTCCTCCATCATCAAGTGGTGGTGGACCGTTGGCATGACGATGAAGGGCGACCGGCCTCGCGCCTGCGTGCGCAGATGCTCAAAGCCGTCGCCGAGCGCGAACGCGGATTTCTCTCCATAAATGAAGGCCAGCGGACAGCGCGCAGCGAGAAACAAGTCGCGATCGAAATGAATTTCAAAATTTCGCCCATGCGAAGGGTCGAATTTCCACGTCCAGCCCGTCCCGCCTTCACGCGGGGCGTTCGTCAGCCCCGACCGGGCGATGTAATCGACGAGATAGAGTTCGGTTGAGCCCTGGTTCGGAAGGAACCTGAAACGGGAAATCGGCTCTTCAATCGTGGCGTAGACCTTGTTCGGACGCGGCTCGGCCAGCCCTTCCTCGTCCGGCTTGCGTTTGCGGATGACGGTATATCCCTCGTCAGGGTCCGGCACGCCGATGGGGCCGTCGACGACGACCGCGCCTGACAGGCGCTCGCCCGCGTGTTCCACCGCCGCGAGAGTGACCCATGCCCCAAAACTGTGGCCAACGACGAGCGGGCGTCCGCCTTCGTCTGCGCCTGCGGCATGAATGACCGCGAACACCTCTTCGATGGCCTCGCTCAGGCAATAACGGGAGCGCCAGTCCGAATCGCCCATGCCGGACATGTCGAAAGCGACGACCCTGTGGTTCGCCGCGAAGTATGGGGCGAATGGCCGCCACCAATTGCGATGGGCCCGCCCGCCATGGATGAAGACAAGCCCGCGCCGGCCGACCTCGCCCCAGGCGCTATAGCGGATCCGCGCGCCTGCAACGACGACTTCGCCCTCGTCGGAAGGTTGGGCCAGCGCCCATTGGAACCACTCAGGCGCCAATGGAGCAACGCCGTTAAGGGCGGCCAATGGCCGTTCATGATCAATTTTGTCGCTCGTCATACAGTCTCGTCCGCTGACCTTCTTGCCGTCATTTTAAGGCTTATTGCTGCGGCCGCGAAAGGCGCTTTGGCATGTAGAGGAGCCAGCCGTCAATAATTGGTAAACGAACGATTGAAATCGCCCCGGCAATTCGAGCCGAATTTCCCTGAATGAAACGCTTAAAGCCTACCTTAACCCACCGTGTTTACGTTCCGCATTCTGGTTTCATGAGTTCTCGAGGGGCTGCCGGAATGGCGACGAAAATCCTGATCGTTGATGATGACCCCACCCAACGCCGGCTAATGCGCGCCGTATGCGAAAAAGGCGGTTTTCCGGTGCTGCAGGCCGACAGCGGCGAGGCGGCGATCGAATTGCTGAAGACCCCCGAAGGCGCTGAATCCGGTCTCGTTCTTCTCGATCTGCGCATGCCGGGGCTTGGAGGCATGGAAGCGTTGAAGCGTATCAAGTCGATCCGTGAAGACCTGCCTGTCATTGTGCTGACGGCTCAGGGCGGCATCGATACGGTCGTCGAGGCGATGCAGAACGGCGCGTCTGACTTCTTCGTCAAGCCTGCAAGCCCCGAACGCGTTATCGTTTCGATCAATAACGCGCTCAATATTCATACGCTCAA
>CAZSBU010000099.1:0-8859 GCA_964605055.1 uncultured Caulobacterales bacterium
GAACGGCACCCGCGGGGCCGAACGCGCCGAGGGGGCTGTGCTGACGTCAACAGCCTCGGCGGGTTCAATCGCGTCGATCCGCGCCTGCGCTGCGGCGATATAGGCAGGATCGCGCTCAACGCCGATGAAGCGCCGCCCGAGCCTTCGGGCTACGGCGCCGGTCGTGCCCGAGCCGAAAAACGGGTCGACGATGAGATCGCCCGGATTGGTTGACGACGTTAAAACGCGATGAAGCAGCGCTTCCGGCTTTTGCGTTGGATGGGCCTTGCGTCCGTCCGCGCCTTTCAGGCGCTCGGCGCCCGTGCAGATCGGAATGACCCAGTCCGAGCGCATCTGCACGTCGTCATTGGCGGTTTTCATGGCGGCGTAATGGAAGGTCGGCCGGGCGTCTTTCGAGCGCGCCGCCCAGATCAGCGTCTCATGCGCGTTGGTGAAGCGCGCGCCGCGAAAGTTCGGCATCGGATTTGTCTTCACCCAGACAATGTCGTTCAGGATCCAGAACCCCAGATCCTGCAGCGCAGCGCCGAGGCGGAAAATATTATGATAGGAACCGATGAGCCAAAGCGCCCCGTTGGGCTTCAAGATGCGTCGCGCCTCTGTCAGCCAGGCGCGAGAAAAGCGGTCATAATCGACGAATGAGGCGAATTGGTCCCAGGCGTCATCCACGCCGTCGACTCGGCTGTTATCGGGGCGCGTCAGGTCGCCGCCAAGCTGGAGATTGTAGGGCGGATCAGCAAAAACGAGGTCGGCGCAGGCGTCCGGCAGCGTTCGCAATCTTTCGACGCTATCGCCTTCGAGAATGCTGTCTTGAAGTCCTTTGACGTCTGCATTTGGGCGCGTATTTCGCACAGATGGGGCTCGCTTCGCGGCGCGCGCCGAATCCTTTTCCTGGTATGTCATTCGTCCGCCTCCCAATGAAGGCGGGGAGTTTGAGTCGACGAGGACTCCGCGTCAAGTCACAGAAGAGGCGTCCGGAATCGATTCCGCACACGAAATATTCTGTTAATGCGGGTTAACGCGCTGTCGATCCCAGCGCCAGTCGGTCCCCGGCGTCAAGACTCAATATGTTGTGGATCGGCGCGAACGACCGGCGGTGATGCGGGGTAACGCCATGCGCATCGAGCCCCAGCCGATGGGCGGGCGCGCCGTAGCCCTTGTTCGACGCCCAGTCATAGTGCGGGAAGTCGCGCGCAAGTTCCCGCATCATGCGGTCTCGCGTGACTTTCGCGATGATTGAGGCTGCCGCGATCGACAGGCATTTCGCATCGCCTTTAACGACCGTGTATACGGGGCAGGGAAGGCGCGGCTTCATCGTTCCATCGACAATGCATACGTCAGGCGCTGCGGGAAGGTTTGCGGCGGCGCGCGTCATCGCCAAGAGACTGGCGCGAAGAATGTTGAGGCGGTCGATCTCATCGACGCTGGCGACGCCGACGCCGATGCGCGCCGTTTTCCATAGCGCGCTCGCCAGATCGCGACGGCGATTTTCTGTCAGCGTTTTGGAATCGCGCAGTCCCGCCGGCGTGCAGTGCGGATTGAGGATGACGGCCGCCGCAACAACCGGCCCCGCCCAGGGGCCGCGACCGGCCTCGTCAATGCCAGCGACGAGCCCCTCAAAACCGTTCTCGATGTCGAAAGTCGGGGCCTTCGCCGCCATCGCCCGCAATCTCGTTTTTGTTTCGATAAAATGCGTGAAGCATCATAGCTGATCGGGCTTCGATTCGGCGAACAAGGAAAGCTGATCGCCCGGCTGCGCTGGGCGCCTGAATGACGCGGCGTCGAGCGTGGGCATGGCCGTAGACAGTCCGGTCCGGCGCGCGGCGATGGCGAAGCGTTGCGACAGCAGCGTTGCGAACGACCCGCGCGGCGTTGCGCTGCGCGTCCATTCAGGATCATAGTCTTTCCCGCCATTCATTTCGCGGATGAGGCGCATGACGCGCGCGGCGCGATCGGGGAAAGCCGCTTCAAGCCATTCGCGGAAAAGTCCGGCGACCTCCATCGGCAATCGCACAATCGTGTAGCCGGCATAGGTCGCGCCCGCCGCTCGCGCCGCTTCAAGCAGCGCTTCGAGTTCGCTGTCATTTAGCCCCGGGATCATGGGCGCGGTCATAACGCCGACAGGCACGCCCGCCTCACTCAGGCGTTTGACCGCTTCCAGCCGACGTTTGGGCGTCGAGGCGCGCGGCTCCATAGCGCGGGCCAGGCGCGGATCGAGCGTCGTAATCGACAGCATCGCCTTGGCGAGTCCGTCCGCCGCCATGGGCGCAATAAGATCGATGTCGCGGGCGATGAGCGCCGATTTTGTCAGGATCGACACAGGATGGCGAAACGCGTGCAGCGTTTTCAAAACGCCGCGCATGATGCGGTAGCGCCGCTCGATCGGTTGGTACGGGTCGGTGTTCGTGCCAATCGCGATATGGCGCGGCGAGTAAGATGGCGCGCGAAGCTCCCGTTCCAGCAGCTTCGCTGCGTCGGGCTTGGCGAATAGTCTTTGCTCAAAGTCGAGCCCCGGCGACAGGCCGTGAAAGGCGTGTGTTGGCCGTGCAAAACAATAGATGCACCCGTGCTCACACCTGCGATAGGGATTGATCGAGCGGTCGAAGCCGACGAACGGGCTTTCAACATAATTCACGATCGTTCTTGGTTTTTCGATCGTCACGAACGTCTTAAGCGGCGGCGGCCCGTCGCCGGGGTCCCAGCCGTCATCAACCGCTTCCCGCGCGCAGGGCTCGAACCGGCCGGCGGCGTTAGACTGCGCCGCTCGGCCCCGACGGGCGCGCGAGGCGATCGCGTCCGGCGACGGCTTTGATCCTGGCATGGCGGCCCCTGACTAACTCACCAAAGGAAACCATAAGGCGCGAATAAGAACAAAACAAGAACAAATGCCACAATCCGGTGAGGCGGTGCAGATTGGTAGGCGGATGATCGGGGCGGTTGCTTGGCGCCGGGGCGCGGGGCGCCTTAAGCACAACGCCCGCATCCAGGCCGTCGGCGTGTCATCGCATCCGCTGCGCGCCGTCCCTCAAGGCTGCCATGAAAGCTCGCGCGCCGCTGTCCGTCGTCATCCCGGCGCTCAATGCAGGGAAGGGGCTCGCTGCGTGCCTCGCGGCGCTCGTCAACGGCGCTGTGGCGGGCCTTGTGCGCGAGGTCGTCGTCGTCGACGGCGGCTCTGCAGACGATACAGTCGCGGTTGCCGAAGGAGCCGGCGCTACAGTTGTCTCGTGCGCGCCCGGCCGAGGGCCGCAACTCATCGCCGGCGCCGCCGCAGCTTCTGGCGACTGGCTCTTGTTTCTCCACGCCGACACCATTCTGGGCGAGACCTGGGTCGATGAGATCGCCGAATTCATCGCGGCGCATGAAGCGCGCGTTGGGGTGTTCACGCTGCGCTTCGATGAAAAGGGGTTTGCGCCATCGCTTGTGGCGGCTGGCGCCATGCTGCGCACGCGGGCGCTGCGCGCGCCTTACGGCGATCAAGGATTGGTAGTCTCGCGCGCGCTTTATGACGCGCTCGGCGGCTATCGCCCAATGCCGCTTTTCGAAGACCTGAACCTGATTGACCGGCTGGTGCGGTCGGAGGGCGGACGGGCGCTGCATGTATTCGCAACGCACGCGGTCACGTCGGCGATCCGATACCGCGCCGGCGGATACGCCCGGCGGGTCCTCAAGAACGCCGCCTGCCTGACGATGTATCGGCTGGGCGTTGCGCCCGAGCGCATTCTCGCCTTCTATCATTCGATATGAGGGGCACGCTGATTATCTTTGCAAAGGCGCCGATGGCGGGACGGGTCAAAACCCGGCTGGGCCGCGCATTGGGTCCCGGGCGCGCGGCGCAATTGGCCCGTCTGATGATGGGACAGACGCTCGCCGAAGCCGCGAAAGGTCCGTGGGATGTGGTGCTGGCGGTCGATCCGCCGGGCGCCGTTGCGGACGGATTTCATCATCTCTGGACAGGCGACGTGTCGCGCTGGCCGCAGCCAAAAGGCGATCTTGGCGCGCGGATGGCTCAGGCGCTGCGGGACGCACCGCCGGGACCGGTCGTCATTATTGGCGCTGACGCGCCGGAACTGCGCGCCCGGCACCTGCGCGCAGCGTTTGCGAGCCTCCGGAGCGCCGACGCGACATTTGGTCCGGCCGCCGATGGCGGCTATTGGCTGATCGGTTTTTCGGCGCGACGCCGGGCCGCCGCCGGGCAAGGCGTTGGCGTCTTCGATGGCGTCCGGTGGTCGACGCCCCACGCGCTCGCAGACACGCGCGCCTCGCTGTCAGCCGGCTGGCGCGTCGTCCTTCTTGAAGAATTAAGCGACGTCGATACGCGGGAGGATCTCGCAGCCTTGGGGCCCGACGCATTCCTGCGGAGCACGGCGCGGCTCTACCGTAGCGCGGCGGTCGCGGAACCTGAATTATAAGTTTCGCGCGCCTTTTCTTGAAAAATATAAGTTTTATCCCCCAGCCCTTCGGGCGGGACTATAAAGCCCGAGTGGTAGTTTCAGCCGCGCGCAAAAAGGGACGCGGAAAAATGGACGAGCGGCGATCCATTGTGACCGAAGCGGATCAAAGTGGATCTATCGTGATCAACAAACGGTGCTGGAGATGCAAAACGCCCGCTTTATCGAAGGGCCCCGGCTCCCTATGTTCGAGCGCATGATCATGATCGACGACATTGGCGGGCGACTTGCCCATGCGGCCGCAAAGCGGCTCGACCTCGGCCTGCCGAAAGGCGCGCGCGTTGTCGTCGCCATGTCCGGCGGGGTTGATTCCTCGGTAACCGCCGCGCTCGTTAAGCTTGCCGGTTACGACGCGGTCGGCGTGACGTTACAACTCTATGATCACGGCGTCGCCATTCAGAAGAAAGGCGCGTGCTGCGCCGGGCAGGACATTCAGGACGCGCGAAACGTCGCCGACCGCCTCGGCATCCCGCATTTCGTGCTCGACTATGAAGACCGCTTCTCCGCCGCCGTCATGGAGGATTTCGCCGACACCTATCTTGCGGGGGCGACGCCCATTCCGTGCGTCCGGTGCAATGAGCGGGTGAAGTTCCGCGACCTGATGGACGTGGCGCGCGACCTCGGCGGCGCGGCCTTGGCGACCGGACATTACATTCGCCGCGTCGACGGGCTCGCCGGACCGGAACTGCGCCGCGCGGCCGACGCCTCGCGCGACCAGAGTTATTTCCTCTTCTCGACGACGCGCGCCCAGCTCGATTTTTTACGCTTCCCGCTGGGCGACCTGCCGAAAGACGACGTACGCATCATTGCGGGCGAGATGGGCCTCGCGGTCGCCGACAAGCCCGATAGTCAGGACATCTGTTTTGTTCCGGAAGGCAAATACGCCTCCGTTGTCGAGCGCTTGCGGCCGGGTTCGGCGGACCCCGGCGAGATTGTCGATCTCGACGGCAATGTGCTGGGGCGCCATCCGGGCGTCATTCACTACACGGTCGGCCAGCGCCGGGGACTTGGCATCGCCACTGGCGAACCAATCTTTGTCGTCAGGCTCGACGCCGCCAACCGCCGCGTCGTCATTGGTCCGCGCGAGGCGCTGCTGGTGCGGCGCATTGGCCTCAAGGAAGCAAGCTGGCTCGGCGATGGCGATATCGAAACAGCGGCGCGGCGTGGCGTAGCGCTCGCAGTGAAAGTGCGCTCAACCCGCCCGCCTTCGCCCGCGCGCCTCTACTGGAATGATGGGGTCGTCGTCGAACTTGCAACGCCGGAAGAAGGCGTGGCGCCTGGGCAGGCGTGCGTCTTCTATTCGCCGGACCCGGCCCACGACCGCGTGCTCGGCGGGGGATGGATCGCAACGACTGAAACCGCCGATGCGAAAGGCGCCGCCGTGGCGTAACGCCAGACGATCCGGTTGCAAATCAGCCCGACATTATCCAGTACCTTAGGGGTCTCAGCGATGACCGGGAAATTCAATGGCCAAAAAATACTACGACTGCCTGAAATGCGTCGCTTATTGCTGCACTTATACGCACATTCCGATCAACAAAACCGATGCGGCGCGGCTCGCGCGTCATTTTGGCGTGACGCCGGAAATGGCCGAGCGGCGTTATACGAAAAAGGGCGACAAGGACAATCCGCGCGTTATTCGGCACACGGAAGATCCGCATTTTGAAACGTCCTGCATGTTTCTCGACAAGGATACGCGCAATTGCACCATCTACGCAGCGCGCCCCAAGATTTGCCGCGACTTCCCGACCCAATCGCGCTGCGGATATTATGAATTCCTTAAATTTGAACGCGAAGTGCAGGACGATCCGAACTGGGTGGCGACGACGAACTAGGGAGTTGGCGCGTTATTTGCGGTTGGCTGCAAATGAAACGGGTAAAGGCGTGACGAACGGCAATGACGGAGAAAATAGATTGTCTGGTCATCGGCGCGGGCGTTGTCGGGCTTAGCGTCGCCCGGTCGCTGAGCCTTGCCGGGCGCGAGGTCATTCTCGTTGATCGAAATGAGAGCTTCGGGATGGAGACCTCGTCGCGTAACTCCGAGGTCATTCATGCCGGCATGTTTTATCGCCCCGGCGGCATGAGGGCCAAGCTTTGCTTACAGGGCAAAGAGGCGATGTACGCATACTGCGAAGCGCGAGGCGTCGCCCACCTGCGCTGCGAGAAACTCATCGTTGCGCAAGATACTGACGAACTGACGCGTCTGCATTCCTTGCGCGAACAGGCTGTCGCCAACGGCGTTACGGACCTCGACCTGATTGACGGGCGAGAAGCGAGGCGGCTCGAGCCAGCCGTGCAATGCATCGGCGCGCTCCTCTCGCCGTCGAGCGGCATCGTCGACAGCCACGCCTTGATGCTGTCGATGCTCGGCGATCTTGAGAACGCGGGCGGCGCATTCGCGCCGCTTAGCCCTGCGCTCGGCGGCAGGGTTGAGGCGAAAGGCGTTGCCGTTGATATCGGCGGGCCTGCGCCGATGACGCTGTCCGCTTCGCTGGTCGTGAACTGCGCAGGGCTCTGGGCCGATCGTCTCGCCCGTTCGATCATGGGGCTCGATCCCGATTTCATCCCGGCGATCCGCCCCGCGAAAGGTCAGTACTTCACCTATTCCGGCAAGGCCCCCTTCAGCCGCCTCGTCTACCCTCTGCATACGGCGGATAGTCAGGGCGTGCATTACACGCGGGACCTTGGCGGCCAGGCGCGCCTCGGCCCGGATATCTCATGGGAATCCCCGCTCGGCGATTACAGCGTCGATGAAAGCCGTCGCGCCATGTTTGTCGCGGCCGCAAGGCGTTTCTGGCCCGACCTCGATCCGGATCGGCTGCAACCTGGCTATGCCGGTCAGCGCCCGAAAATCGCCGGACCGGGAGAGGAAGGCGACTTCCGCATCCTCGGACCCGCCGAGCACGGAACGGCAGGCTATATCGGCCTCTATGGCATTGAATCTCCGGGATTGACGTCGTCCCTTGCGATAGGCGGTTACGTGGCTGCGATGGCCGCCTGAATCGCGCGGTGAAAAACCGGCGGGCCCATGCTACCTTTATCTCCAAGGGCGAGGGGAAAGGGGCCATCATGTCTCAGGAAACAGCAGTCATGAGCAGCGCGGCAGACGAGATTTCAGTCGGCAGTCGGTTCGGGGCTTCATCGGGCGGACGGACGGTTGAAACTCTTCCGGGCGAGGAAGATCTCCGGTTTATCCGGAACTTTCACGATGTGTTCCTCAGCATTGGCCTTGCGATGTTCGGCGTCGGTCTTGGCGTCGTGACGGTTCTTGTTGTTGGACCCATGGGCGAGGCGGACGACTGGCGCGGCAAGCTCACGCTGCTTGGCGGCGCGGCGCTTGCGAACGCCATCGTTATGTGGGCGCTCGCTGAATTCTTTGCGCGCGGGCGGCGACTTTTTCTGCCGGCGATCGTCACGCTGCTCGGGTTTCTCTGGTTCCTCAGCGCCGCTACCTTCGCCTTTTTCCTTCGCACAGTCGCGGAGGTGGAAGTCACGGAGTGGCGCAACGCTGTCGAACAATTCAAGCTGCTGCCGTTGACGGTCTCGGGCGTCGCGACGCTGGGCGCGCTTGTGTATTACGCGCGCATGAAACTGCCCTTTGCCATGGGCGTGACCGGGGTCGGCATTGTCGGCGTCGCGATTGCCGCATTCTTTTACGCCAACCCGGATTTCTTTCTCGACGAAGGCCGGATCATCGAACGCCTGCGCGGCATTCAGTTACTGGGCGGATTATTCCTGTTCGCGCTCGGCGTCTGGTTCGACGCCCGCGACCCGCAACGCTGCACGCGGATTTCCGACAATGGGTTCTGGCTACATTTCTTCGCTGCGCCGCTGATCTTCACCTCCGTTACGGCGAGCGTCGCTGGCTCGACGGCCCCGTTCGACGGCGGAACTTATCCCGCTGCCGCGACGCTCGGCGTCGTTATCGCTTTCGCCATTGTTTCGCTGTTGATCAATCGCCGGGCGCTGCTGGTTGCCGGGCTGTTGTCGGCGGCCGTATCGATCGGCGTCCTCGTCTCGCAGGCGGGCCTCGACGGAGCCTGGACGGCTGGCTTGACGCTGCTGCTGCTTGGCGGCGCCATGGTGCTGTTAGGCGGGGGATGGCATACGGTGCGCCGCGCGCTCGTTGCGCCCTTCCCGAAAACCGGACTGATTGCCCGCATCATTCCGCCTGAGCCTGACAAGAACGCGCGCAAAGACGACGAATAGCGGGTCTAGTACCGCACGAGCGCCGAACCCCACGCGAGGCCCCCGCCGAGCGCTGCGAACACGAGAAGCTGTCCGCGCTGAATCCGTCCGTCAGAGATGGCTGCTTCCAGCGCGAGCGGTATCGACGCCGACGACGTGTTGGCGTGCCGGTCAATGGTGACAACCACGCGCTCCATATCGAGTTCAAGCCGTTTGGCGCAGGACT
>CAZSBU010000100.1:0-3180 GCA_964605055.1 uncultured Caulobacterales bacterium
TCACGGCGCGCATGATGTCGGACCGGTGCATCGTCGAGCCTGTTGCGGCGCCGCATCGCGGATGCGGCGAGGGAATGCTTACTCCCGCCAATTTGCGCAGGCGGCATGCGCGGCGCAGCTAACAATAATGTAACCACGCCGCGTCGGCGAGAACCGAATCGGTTCGTTGACCCGGCGCGCGAAGCGTCCGAATGTTTCCAAATGCTTTCCCGTTTCCGTCAGCCGGCTAGCCTTTTTCAAAGCAAAAGATACGCGAACTTATGTCCGCCTACTTTGTGTCTCGCGTTGCCGCATTCGGTGCACGCATCCTTGTCGCGTCCGCCGCGTTCAGCGCGGCTGCCGGATATGCTGCGGCGCAACCGGCCGGCATTGAAGACATTCAGATCGGTGAGAAAGGCCAGATGCTGCGCATCGCGCTCGTTTGCCCCAGCGATTGTGCGGTGCGGTCGGCAGGGCCCGGCGCGTTCATTGTCGAGGGTGCCTCTACGGATATGCGGATCGATCTCTCGCGCCGCAGTTCGCTTGCCGATGCGATCGTGATCGGCAAATCGCCCGGCGGCGAGGGAAGTCTCCTGACGATCGAGGGGCGCGGCAACCTTTCTCGCGCCACTTTGACCCCCTGCCGGGTCGGCGACGTGAAGAGCGTCTGCCTGGATTACACCTTCACGTCAGACGCCGATGCTGCTCGGTCCGTTGTCGACACTGCTTCGGCTACGCCGTCGGCGAGCAAACCGCCGGCGGCTCAAGACGAAGCGCCGCCGCCTTTGCGAGAGCGGGCTGAGCTGCCCATTCCTCTGCTCGCTGCGGCGGTGTCGTCTGTCGGACCGGAGGGTCCGGACCGCGCATTGCGGCCAGGAAGTTCTGAGGGTTTCAGATCGGCCGCAGCTTTTGACTTGCAGGTGGAGGCTGAAGCTGCGCTCGGCCGATCGTTCGATGCCGGCTCATGCGGGATGGCGAAGGCGAGGCTCCAGGGCGATCCCTGGGCGCTTGACGCAATGGCGGATACGGCAATTTGCAAGGCGATTGCAGGCGACATGGCGGCCGCGGAGGGCGACCTGAAACGCCTTCTGTCCTACATGCCCGGGCACGCGACCGCGCTTGTCGGCCGGGCGCTGATCGCCGCCGGCCGGGGCCGGACGCAGGAGGCGGACCGCTTTTTTCAAGGCGCGCTCGATGCGCCGACAACGCTCGACGACGCCAGCCGTATCCTTGCGGCCCGCGCGCGTCTCGCCAATCTCTGACCAGCGCTTGAGCTAGAATGTACGGCCGAGTTGGATAAAAGCCGTCGCCGGCGCGTCTTCGACGAAACCGACCCCCAGCATGATAGGACCGATGGGCGAAGCCGTGCCGATAAACGCGGCCCCGCCAATCAGGAGGTCATCGACGCGCCATTCTTCGAGGCGCCGGAACGTATTGCCCGCCTCAATCGCCCCGCCGATATAGATCGGCAAGTTGATGAGCGCCCCGCCGTCCGAGATGTCGCGATAATAGCCAAGCGCGCCGTAGGTCTTGTGACGCCCGCGTAAGGAGTCTCTCGTCAGCGCAGTCAGCCGGAATGGCCCGCCCAGCGTTTCGAACCCGCCGAAGTCGAACGGCATGTCAGGGTTAATCGCTGCCTCATCGACGCTATTGAGCGCGAAGCCAAGCTCCGTGCGCCCGAAGGCGACGCCGCCGAGAAGCGGCTGCGCCGCGAGCCCGGTAAACCCTATGCGCGACCGCCGCAGCGCCTGACGATCATTGTCGACCGATTGGCGCAATTCTGCGCTTACCAGCACGCCCTTTTGCGGAAAAAATGGCGCATCAAGCGTATCGATCGCCAGCGCGCCAAAGGCGCTAAGATCGAAATAAGCAAATGGATCGTCCGCATCGAAGCCGATGCTGTTCGACAGTCTGCCCCGCTCATATGTCAGCCCTGCGCGCGCTTCCAGACTGCGGTGAAAGACATACCCTGCCGAAAGCTCTGCGCGGGCGACGTCTAGCCTGAATTCGATGCGCTCGTCGCCGCTATCGTCGAACGATCCGACGAAATCCCGCTGGCCGAGCGCGGACAGGGCGACGAACCATCGCTGGCGTTCATCGAGCGGCTGATAGAGTTCGCTGAATATAAGCGGATCATTGCCGATCTGCAGAATGTTGCGCCATTCACCGCCGAGGCGATTGAGATTTCTGCGCGTTAATCCGACGCCCAGATTGAACGCCGACTGGTTATCGAAGTCCGACGATAGATCGAGGCTGAACTGTAGAACGGTGTTTCCGACATCGCGCGGACTTATCCGTATGGTGAGGATCTCGCCGCCATCGCCGTCGCCGGCGAGAGAGTAATCGATTGGGCCGACGGCGTCGTACCCTTCAAGCGACTGGATGTCGCGCTGCAGGCGCGCGCTGTCGAGCGGCTTGCCGACCTCCTGCGTTATCGCGTTGGCGATCAAGCGAAGCGGAAAATCCGATGCGTTCTCGAAGCGGATCTCGCGAACGGGAAGGTCGCCCAGGTTGCCGTTGGCGATCGCGCGAGCGCGGGGAGCATCAGCGCCGCCCGTTTCAGCCGCCAAGGCATTCAAGGCGGCAAGCTGCGCCGTCGCCGCTTCCCGGCCAAGAGCGATGAGGTCGCCCGCCCGTGTGAAGTCGGCGGGTGAATATCCCGTCAGGTCAGGCTCGATCAGAATATCTTGCGGCTCCAGCGTTGCGAGATCGGCGAAAGCATTTTTCAGTGTAAGGAAAGTTGCGAGTTGGCCAACGACGTCGACAACGCTCGCAATGTCTTCGGCGCTTTTGGGTGGGGTCGATAAATTCACCACTACCAGTCGGCCGGGGCCGAGGTCGCGCGCGGCGCGCACTGGCACGTTGGCCGACAGGCCGCCGTCGATCAGGGTGCGGTCATTCAGTCGCCGCGGCGGCAAGAGGCCGGGCACCGCCATGCTGGCGAACACGCTGTCGGCGAGATTGCCGTTGGACAGGATGACGGGCTCGAAGGTCTCGATATCCGTGGCGACCGCGCGGAAGCGGCGCGGCAGATCGTCGAAATTGGTTTCGAGCGTGCGAGCGGTCAGAAGCGAGTTCAGCGTTCGTTTCAGCCGCGAGCCGCCGATAACGCCGCGCGGCAGCACGAGCTGCCCATCGCGCAGCGAAAGCTTCAGCGCGGTCGGGAACAGCCGGTCTTCCTGTTTGCGGCGGAAAATCCGT
>CAZSBU010000100.1:3190-8812 GCA_964605055.1 uncultured Caulobacterales bacterium
GTTCCTGTCGCGGCGGCGCGTCCCGGAAAAGGGTGGTCCATTCGAGCTCGCTGGCGATGGCGGCGATTTCGTCGGGCCCATAGCCGCTGGCGTACAGTGCGCCGACGACCGATCCCATGCTGGTGCCGACGACGATGTCGACGTCTACGCCGGCTTCTTCCAGCACCTGAAGGACGCCGATATGGGCGAAGCCGAGCGCGCCGCCGCCGCCGAGCACCAGCGTAACGCTCGCAGACGGCTGGTCCGGCTTCAGGGAAGCGTCGATGGCGTCCTGCGCGGCAAGGGTTTGTACGGCCAAGTCCTGCGCGGCGGTTCGTCCGCCGCCCGCCATCGCGGCGGCGAGAACAAATGCGGCGACCAGAGCATAACGAACGCCCGCATCGCCGCGTCTTCGTCTGAAACGAGCCGAGGTCTCTCCCAAAGGCGGTCCCCCTTTAGCTCGCATTAGAAACGCCGACGCCATAACAATTGGCATCGTCAGGGTTCTATAGACTGACCCGCAGCGTCGCGTCGACGGCGCATTGTCGGGGCGAGGGGCCTTTAGCGCCGATAGCCGCGGCCGTCGCACTCGGCGCAGGCGCGGAACATTCGCTTGCCCTTGCCGTTGCACGCCTCGCAGTCATGGCGCGCGCCGAACATGGATGCCTGCTGCCTGACCTGAAAGCGGCCGGCGCCCAGCGGATTCTTGAGGGCTCCGAGTTCGGGATCTGAACCGGCCATCAAGCTGCGCAGCGCCGCCGCCGCCGCCGAGCGATGGGTTCCGTCATCGAGCAACAGACGTATCACCGTGGCGAGTTCGTCGAGATAGACCAGCAACTGGCTGTCAAAAAAGTCTGGATCAAAATCGCCTAAGATATTTGGAGAGGCAACCAGGTAAAGATCGCCTTCGTCCGCATAGGCGAGCGTAATTCTGAGATGCCGGTCGATTTCCTTTGCCCGGTCATCCGTCATCCCCAAACCGGATAGCACGCAAGCGTAAAGCATGCTCTCGATGTCTTCCCGGCGATTGTTGACATGCGTCATCAACGCCAGAAAACGCAACTCGGTGTTCTTGTCGGTCGCAACGAGCGCGCGACGGTTCTCTCCATTGGCGCGGATTTCCTTAACGTCGCGACAGCGTCGCTCCAGCCCGCGCCTGATTGACGCAAACGGCCAAGTCTCGCCCGGTCCATCGCTTACGCCGGATGCCGGAAACGCGATGTTGTAAAACCGAGACCTCTCCGGCACGCCGCCCAAGATGGACTTATCGGATAATTTTTTTCTGACCATTTTATTCGCCTGCCCCTTCGAGCGCCGCCAGTTCCGGCGCCAGTTCCATGCCGACTGGCGCGCATAGCCTGACAGCGATGCTCGCCGGTTCAAGAACCAGTCCGTTATTCCCCGGCGCATCCGCAAGCGACTGGCTCGGTCCAGCCGATACGTTCGCGTTGTTGCGCGCCGTCACCGGCAGGCCGTCGACCACATCTACCGGCTTGATGGGAACTATTGAACCGCGCTTGGCAAGGCCCCAATCGCCGGAGTTCTCCGCCGAAGCCACCAGCGGTCGGTCGCCCGCGCCGGCAACCAGCATCCTGTCTGGCTCCGAAAGGCGCGGCGCAGCGTCGATCGGCGCCCCGCCGCCTAGGCGCAGGAACAGCCTCTGCGCTGTTCCAACCTCGCGAAACCCGTCGCGGCACGCGACAGGAGAGAAGTACGGTTGGATCGCCCCAGTGTAATCATTCTCCATTCCGATATCATCTTTGCCAATGTTAGCGGCGGTCACATCATTTGTTCTTGGATTTAAAGTGGCCAGCAAAGGTACGGACAGAAGTGGAAGTATCAGCATCGCAAGCGCCATAACTACCCCGAGCAGTTCTCGCGCGCGGCCGCGGTGATCAGGCAAAAACATAGTACGGTTAAATAGGCGACCAACAAATTGATAACCTCGAATGATTGGCTCTCCGGGTCGAAATAGTCCGATACCCATTGTAAGCAAAAAAACGACAAGGCCAATTATAAGTTGTTGATAGAAAAAAAAGATGCAAAATCCTAGAAAAGCCGCCGGCCCAAAAATGAATAAAATCTTTTTTGCACAATAAAAAAAACCTGTTGATGAATTCATTCCATCTTCTGGGCCAATTTTATCCGAAAATTTTCCATTAACGTAATTATACCTAATGTTTATATCTGGACGCTTTAGTGAAATACCAGTTCGGTATGCAGCTATACCTACTATCAATGAAGCAATCAGACAAAGTGAAAGTGGTAATTTATAAAAGGCGAATATAAAAAATACAATCAATGACCACATTATACCTATTTCGATAGCATAAATAAGAATGAATATAAAGCAAAAAGGCATCCATGTTGCAGTAAGAAAAAAATATATTGGAATATACCTAAACAAAGAAAAAAAACCGTCTTTTGGTTTTGTTAGGCGCATGTATTCAGCTTCTAAGCTGACGTCAATTACCTCTTCACGTACTCGAATCACGTCAGATTTTTGCCAACCTTCATAAATTCGTCGTATTAGGTCTACGAAACGATCACAGATATATGAAACGTAAACTGCGCCGCCAAGAGCTGCAGCAAGCCCTATTGAAAAATATACGCGCAGGAGATTGTTTGTGCTGAGTACATTTTTAAGATCGCTAATATTTTGGCAAATTACAGTATTATCAAGTATTATGGTCGAAATAATACAAGACAGTTGTTGTAAGGCGAGCCAAAATGGAAAAAGAGCCGCGTTAAGTTGAAATGGATTCGCCAACTTAGATTCAACGGCGTCTGACACTGAGAATGCCAAAAAATCCTTAAAAATAGCGAAAAGGCCGGCAAGTCCGAACATGTACAGCGCGCTCGAGAAAACTATTTTTCTGTCTTCATCATTTGGAGCTTTCTCGGCTTCTTTTAGAAGAGTTGTATCTCTAGGCTTTTCTTCGTCACTGTCAGACATGGTCTGCGCGTCCCACGCACCCACCCTCATCGTGCGAGGTTGTGCGTCGTCGCCTAGTAACGATCCGGACTGCGCGCTGGCTTTGCCTCCTTGAATAGTTAGCGAGGGCAACGCGGCCGTTAACTGACGTGCCGCTAAGCCGATCCGAAGCACTCTACTAAGCTCTGGTATAGCTAGTTTTTCTATAAAAAACCCGAGAAGCGGAAGCATGCGCGCAGGTCGGCGCACATCTGCAACAACGCCGATTTCAATAACAGCGCCAAGTTCATCCGCGCCGGCGCGAAATGCCGTCTCTGAGCGATCTGCGTCGCCGCGCGTGTGTTCGATTATTCCAGAGAAAAATGCGAGCACAGCACGAGACAGATGAAGGCGAAGACGTAGGTCCGGCGCGACTTTCAGCAATGGTGACGAGTTAACCGCATGCACCAGCTCTTCGCCAGCTTTCGCCGCTGCTTCGCTGCGCGCGAGCCGGGCAAAGGCGCCGGCTTCCGCTTCGTCATCCGCTGTGATCAGCCCCGCTTCGCGCATCTGCCGCGCGATGTCGGGCAACAGCTTCAACCGCTCTTCACGGGATGTTTCCTTGACGAGTGCGCGGCGCAAGGGCGAGCGCTTGCTGAACAGCAGCTTTTCGATCCGGTTCAAGATGATCCCCCGACAGATATGACAAGTCAGTATAGGAGCGCGCGCACCGCCTGACTTTAATTACATTGATATTAACTGTCTTTGAGGTTGATCGAGAGTCAACCCGCAATTTCCGCGCGCAGCGAAATTCGGGCGTACTGTTTGCGCCGAACATTTGAGTTGCCGGAAAATGCCGCCCCCCTGTGACGTTGATGCCTCAGGTGGGGTAGGATCTGGGATAGTCAGAATTAAAGGCGGCTGTCAGAGGCGGTTATCGCCTTCGCCCTTCATGGCGGGCCTTGTGACGCGCTTCAGGGAGGGGGGGGCAGGCGCAACATGCCCCGCGTCATCCCGGCCGGCGCGAAGGCGACGACGCGGCTGAAAGGAAGGCTAACCCGCCAGCGCTTTTTCGAAGTTAGATTTGACGCGGTCGAGGAACCCCTCGGTCGTCAGCCACGCCTGTTCGGCCCCGATGAGAAGCGCGAGGTCTTTTGTCATGGCGCCTTTCTCGACGGTGCGGATCGTTTGCTTTTCAAGCGCCTCGGCGAAGGCGACGAGTTCGGGCGTTCCGTCGAGACGGCCGCGATGGGCGAGCCCCCGCGTCCAGGCGTAGATCGATGCGATCGGGTTCGTCGACGTCGCCTCGCCGCGCTGGTGCTGGCGATAGTGGCGCGTCACCGTGCCGTGCGCGGCTTCCGCCTCCATCGTTTTGCCGTCAGGCGTTAAAAGAACCGACGTCATAAGGCCGAGCGAACCGAAGCCTTGCGCCACCGTGTCGGACTGCACGTCGCCGTCATAGTTCTTGCACGCCCAGACATAGCCGCCCGACCATTTCAGGCACGAGGCGACCATGTCGTCGATCAGACGGTGTTCGTAGACGCCGTTGAACGGCGCGAATTTCTCCTTGAACTCCGCGTCCCAGAGTTCCTGGAAAATATCTTTGAAACGTCCGTCGTATTTCTTGAGAATGGTATTCTTCGTCGACAGGTACAGCGGATATTGCCGCGCCAGCGCAAAATTGAAGCACGCCCGCGCGAAGTCGCGGATGGACTCGTCGAGATTGTACATGCCGAGAAAAATGCCGGCTTCCGGCGCCTGAAACACTTCGCGCTCGATGACCTGGCCATCGGCGCCTTCCCATTTCATGCTGAGCCGGCCCTTGCCGGGGAAGAGGAAATCGGTCGCGCGATATTGATCGCCGAAGGCGTGCCGGCCGATAACGATTGGCTGCGTCCAGCCCGGCACGAGGCGCGGCACGTTCGAGATGATGATCGGCTCGCGGAAGACGACGCCGCCGAGAATGTTGCGGATCGTGCCGTTCGGCGAGCGCCACATTTCCTTGAGCTTGAACTCCTTGACCCGCGCCTCGTCGGGCGTAATCGTCGCGCACTTGACGGCCACGCCGTATTTCTTTGTCGCCTCCGCCGCGTCGATGGTGACCTGATCGTTCGTCGCGTCGCGGTGCTCAATGCCGAGGTCGAAATATTTCAGATCGATGTCGAGATAGGGATGGATGAACTTGTCCTTTATCATCTGCCAGATGATGCGCGTCATCTCATCGCCGTCCATGTCGACGACAGGGTTTTGAACCTTGATCTTTTTCATGAACCGTTCCGCCGGTTGCGGGCGCCGCAAGTGCCGGGCCCCGGATGTGAATGGGAACGCGCGAAGCGCGATGTGTCGACGCACATAACATTCCGTACTTTGCGGGAACAAGGGCGCTGGGGCGGTTGATGGCTGAAGAACGCGTGAGCAGAGTGCGCGCGGGCGAGTTTCTCGGGCCTTCGCCGGCGATCGTGCTGGTGCGGCCGCAACTTGGCGAGAACATTGGCGCGGCGGCGCGGGTCATGCTGAATTTCGGGCTCGACGATTTACGCCTCGTAGCCCCCCGCGACGGATGGCCGAATGAAAAGGCGGTGGCCATGGCGGCCGGCGCCGACATCGTCGTGGCGCGCGCCAGAATTTATGCAACGACGGCGGAAGCGGTAGCCGATTGCCGGTTCGTGGTGGCGGCGACCGCGCGATCGCGAGACCTGCTGTTGCCGGTCGTCGAACCAACCGAGGCT
>CAZSBU010000101.1:0-8733 GCA_964605055.1 uncultured Caulobacterales bacterium
TGCCGTCTTTTACGTCAAGGCAGGGAATGATGCGCGTCTTCAGCATAGCAACCTTGTTAGTCCCCTTGGCCCGGCTCGTCTGTCTCGCGCGACGGCCCGGATAGCGCGTCAATCATCAAATCGTCCTGCCGCCCTGTATCCCGGCTTGCATCGCCTGCGCGCCAGAACGGTTCTTGCTCCCGGAACGCCGCCCATAGTCCGCCCACGGATCGCGCGGCTGATGCCGCTTCCGCGGCGCGGTATCCGGCGACAAAGCCAGCGGCGTTGGCGGCCTTCGCCCCCTGCCCCTCCGCTGCTTCGTCGGCAAGCCGTTGCGCCACCACAGCGTCGTTGAGCGCGCCGAACGCGTCCTGCAATCGCGACAGCGCCGCCATATACGGCTTGCGCTGCGCCTTTGGATACAGGCTTTGAAAGCTCTGGGCAGCGTAGCGCAATTTTTTCAGCGCGATACGTAAGGGATGGCCAGCCGCGGGGTTGCCTGCCTCGAGAGCGGGCGCAAGCGCGTCGGCGGCCGCCAACCGCTCATCGAGCGAGACCGCCGCGAACGCCTTGGCCGAGGTTTCAAGGGTCTTGCTCGCAGCGCTATCCCGCCGCCGGCGCGCCGCGCACTCAAGTAGATCGAGCGCAAAGATGGCGAATTCCGACGTGCTGACGGCGTCGGCTGCGTCGGACCATGCTTCCGCGCGCAATTGCTCGACGCGCCCCGCCAGACGCCGCGCCCCTGCTCTCGCCTCCTTGCTGTCCCCGTTTTCGCCCAGCGCCAGCGGCAGCGCGTCGCCAGCGAAAACGTCCCAGTCGCGCGCGGCCCCCAGCCGCTGCGCCCACTTTCGCGCTTCGCGGGCGAGCCGCCGCATTTCCTCGTCTTTAGCGTCGCTGCGAAAGAGCCGCTCGACCGCGCGGAAGCGTCGGAGCGCCACGCGCATCTGGTGCACGCTTTCTTCCTCGCGGGTCTCAGCGATAAGCGGCGCAAGGCCGACGACCTGCCCGGCTATGTCGGCGAGCGACCCGGCCAGCGCTTCGCCGACTGTCGCCCCTTTTGACAGTTTTGGCGGTTTCGACGCCTTGATGGCGCTCCGAGGCGCGCCGAGCGCCTGGGCCTGCGCCGCCTTCGATTGAAGAGAGGGTCGCAGCCGGCCGGCGCTTTCCTCGATAAGGAAGCGCGCCATCGAGAAAACCGCAGCCGGATCGCCGTCGACCAGCTCCAGTTCGGCTTCCGAGATCGACCCGGCAAAGCGCCCCTCGGCTGTCCAGCGCTCCGCAACGCCAAGATCGATCGACAGCTCGATCTCGGCCCCGGCGTGCTCGACGCGCGCGTACCAGCGGTCGCTTACGGTGCGCGAAACGGGCGCAAGACGGCCGCGCACCTCGCCGATGATCGATGCGATGACCGGCTCATCGGGGGCTAGTGGGAAGGCGTCGATGCTCTTGAGCGGCGTTTCGCTTTCAAAACGATCTAGCGCGGAAAGGCCACTTTCCTCGCGCTTGATGGTCTGGATGCGCTCGCCCGCACTCGTGCGGATACGTAATGAGACGCCGCGGCCCGCCAATTCCATCGTTGGCGTATCGTAGTAAGTCGCTGTCAAGTGCTCCCAATCGCCTTTGCCGGTCGCCTTCGCCCGGACGATAGTCGAACGACGGAGCGCCGCGATATCGCGGGGCGCGCCGGTCAGCTTGATCTCGAATTCCCGTGCGGGCTTTGTCACTCTTTCCTCAATTGCCTGCTGCAAGCAAACCGGCCTGCACTGCGAACACGACGAAAGGCGTTGGCGTTTCCGGCAGCGCCAGTCGCGGCTCGCAAGTCCCGCGCCGTTGGTAAGCCGGGGCTTGCCTCCTACGCGTTGGGGAGCCGCTCGGCGGCCATACGCGCTGCGGCAGGATCGATCCGCCCGTCATAAAGGGCGCGGCCGATGATAACGCCCTCAATGTTGGCGTGCGCGCCGGCGAGCAGGCGAATATCCTCAACGCCCGCCACGCCGCCTGAGGCGATGACCGGTATGGCGAGGCTGTCCGCAAGGCCTGCTGTCGCAACGACATTGACCCCCGAAAGCGCCCCGTCGCGGCCTATGTCCGTATAGATGATTGCGGCAACGCCTTGATCTTCATAGCGTTTTGCAACCTCAAGCGCGGTATGGCCCGTGTCGCCCGCCCACCCGTCCGTCTTGACGCGCCCGTCGCGGGCGTCGATGCCGACGACAATGCGTCCGGGATGGGCTTTTGCCGCGGCGCGAACGAACGCCGGGTCGCGCACGGCTGCTGTCCCGAGTATGACCCGGTCGAGGCCAAGGCTGAGCCAGCCGTCTACGGCAGCCATATCGCGCAAGCCGCCGCCGAGCTGGCGTCGCGCCGCCGTGGCGCCGATGATCTTTTCCACCGCCGCGCGGTTTTCGCTTTTGCCCGAAAAAGCCCCGTCAAGATCGACGATGTGCAGCCAGTCATACCCGAGACGCTCGAAGGCCTGCGCCTGCGCTGCGGGATCGAGGTTATAGACCGTGGCCTTGTCCATCTCGCCGTGCAGGAGCCGGACGCAGGAACCGCCGGCGAGGTCAATCGCCGGATAGAGGGTGAGGGATGTCGCGCTCATGGGCGCCAGGCGAGAAAACGGGCGAGCAGGGCGAGGCCCGCTGCCTGGCTCTTCTCTGGGTGGAACTGCACGCCGAGAATATTATCCCGCTGGACCGCCGCAACGACCTCGCCGAAATAATCGCAAACGCCTGCAATCACAGATCTGTTTTCGGGAACGAAATGAAAGGAATGGACGAAATAAAAATCATCCGACGCCTGGCCGTCGCCGGGCGGGGCGAGGGGGCCCGGCTCGAAATTGACGTCATTCCAGCCGGTGTGAGGGATCCGTCGTTCGGGCGCCGGGTCAAGCCGCCGCGTTTCGCCGGGGATCCAGCCAAGCCCTTGAATTTCCTCAAACTCCAGTCCGCGGCCGGCGAGCATTTGCATGCCGACGCAGATGCCAAGGAAGGGGCGGCCCTCAATCAAGACAGAATGTTCCAGAGCCGGAACGATCTCGGGGTTCTCTTCAAGCCCGGCCATGCAGGCGGCAAAAGCGCCGACGCCGGGAAGGATGATCCGGTCAGCCCCGGCGATTGCGGCCGCATCGCCTGAAATGGAGATATGCGCGGCGATCCCCGTTTCGCGGGCGGCGCGCTGCAGGGCTTTTTCCACCGAGCGAAGGTTGCCCGAACCACAGTCGATGACAACGACATTTTCAGCCATATCGGGCTTCTAGACTATGGAGCCCGCAAGCGGGAAGGGGCTAGCCCTCCGCGGAGATCAAATGGCGTTAGCGGGGCGGCCGCGCCGGGCGCGAGTGCAAAGCGAGGCGGCTTATGCCGAGCTGCAAGACGTAAATCCCGCTGATCGAGAAGACTGTCGCGATAAACACGACGAGCGTAACCGTTACAGGCGTCACCATATTAGCCTCCGCAACGAGGCCGCCAGAAGATCAAATGCGCATAAAAAAAGCGTTTATTTTTAAGCGCTTATGGAAAACGAACCGTTAACTTACGGCGCCTCGCGAATGACGCCGCATTGTTTTCCATTTTTGATCCGGCAGCGTATCTGCTGGTAGGCGAACACTGCGAGAAGGGCGCCAACCGCCCCAAGAAAGCCGATGATGATTGCCCCGGCGGGACCAAACTGTTCCATGTTCCAGCGACCTTTTAAGACGGCCTCTTGCCGATGTTATTCCGTCGCGATGGAATTGGGGGCCGCCTGCCACAATTTCACCACACATTCTGGTGAGCCGCCGACTAGTGAACCTACCGGCTCGGAACGAACCCATGCGCTGACGCGACGCCGCGCTTCCATCGCCCGATTTTATCGCTAACATCCTGAATTGGGGAAAGCGGCGCCGCCGGTCGGCGACGCGATCGATTGCGGGTGGTGAGGGGCCGATGACCTCGGAAGTGGTATTGATGAATCGCCAGGCCGTGGCGATGGCGGCCGATAGCGCTGTGACGATTTCCGGCCCCCAATATCTGAAAACTTATCAGTCGGTCGATAAACTGTTCCCGCTGGTCGAGTCCCAGCCGGTAGCGGTCATGATTTATAATAACGCGGAAATCATGTCGACGCCGTGGGAAACGGTGATCTCGCTCTATCGCGAGGCGGCGCGCGGACGGCCGCTCGATACTGTGCAGGACTACGCCGAAGATTTCATGAACTTCCTGTCGGGCAATCCCGACCTGTTTCCTCCGGATCATCAAGATACGGAGTTTTTCAAGCACCTCGCGGTCGTCTACACGGTGATCGCCGAAGATTTTGACGATCAGGTCGCCAAGCTCAAGCAATCGAATGCGGCCAAGGTGAAAGAACATCTTGGCCCCATATTCGAATTCGTCGTCGGCCATCTGCACGCGAGCTATCAACGATATCCGGACGATACACCGCGTACGGATCTCCAGTGCTTCCCGCAGGGCATGGGCGAGCAGATCAGGCGGCGTTACCGCGCAGAAATCGAACAACTGATCGAAAGTCTCGTCGGCGCGTTGAGATCCGACCACGGCGCGTTCCCCGTGTCGGACAGCACGCGCGAGCGCCTGCGCGACATCGCTGTCTTTGCGGTGACGCGCGACGCGTTCTTCGAGCACTACACCGGCGTCGTTTTCGCCGGCTTTGGCGCGCGGGAAAAATTCCCGTCAATGCGATCCTATTTGTCGTCGAGCGTCGTGCTCGGGATCTTGAAGCGGCGGCAGGATCGCTTCGCCGACATGACTTCAGACGCCGGACCGGTGGTTCAGCCCTTCGCGCAGGACCGCATGATCCGCACGTTTCTCACCGGGATGGATCAATATCTGCGTATGTTCATGTTCGGCGAGACGCTGAAGCTCTCGATGAACCTAGTGACCGATGTCGTCGGCCGCGCGCCAGGCCTCACGGATGCGCAGCGCCAGTCGCTCTTCCGCGATTATTCCGAGAATAACCTCAGCCACGCGCTCGGCGCGTTCTTCAAGGCGATCGACAGCTATCAGTACACAGTTCACACCCGGCCGATCTATCGCGCCATCGGATCGCTGCCAAAGCGCGAGCTTGGCGAAACGGCGGCCTCTCTGATCAAGTTGAATTCATTCCAGCAAAAAGTGATGCATTCGGTCGAGACCGTCGGCGGGCCGATCGACGTCGCGGTCATCACGCGAAATGGCGGGCTGGAACTCAAACGCGACAAGCCGGACTTCTAAGGCGCGGATGGCTACGACGGTGAGCGAAACAGAGCAGGGCAGGCATGGCTGAACGGCTGAAGCAAATCTGGACCGGGTTTGCCGGCGCAACGACGCGCCGTCTGACGGGCGAGGGCGTTGACAACATCGCCGCTCCAATACGTCATGCCGAAACGACGTCGGCGTTTATTGCGCCGGACGCCGAAGCAATCGCGCCAGCGGCGGCGGCGTTCGAAGCGTTGCGTCACCGGCTGTCGGCGAGCGAGGCGCGCGCCGCGCGCAAGGCTCAGCGGCGGGCAGGGGGCAAGCGATCCGCCATGGAAGACGCGCCGCCCGCCCCGCTGACGGCGGAGGCAAGCCCCGATGGCGCGCCGGATGTCGCTCGCGATCTGATCCGGGGTCTGAAGGCGACGGAAGCGCGCACCCACCTGGCGGGCGCGGACTATCACGGTCATCTTGCGGCCAACCCCGATCTCGCCAAGAGAATCGAGCAGGGCAAGTGGATGTCAGGCAAGCCGTCGCGCGCGGATTACTCACCAGCCGTAACCGAAGCTGCGCCGAAGCGCCGCCGCATTCTCGGCATATTCTGAGCCGCGCGATTAGCTGAGGGGAAATGGCGAGCTAAGCTGCTGCTTGGCCCTGCGCTGTCAGGACGCGCCCAAGCGGGCGCTTTTCAAATACGTCAGTAAACGTCCCATCGGCGAAAACTTCCTCGCCCCTGATAAAGACCCGCTTCACAACGCCATCCGATCGATTGACGAGCTGATCATGCCCGAGCACCTCGCGGTGGATGCGTTCAATTGACGCCTCGCCGTCATGGCGCGCAAGCGCGGAAGGGTCGATGAGCACGATATCGGCTTGATCGCCGGGATCGATGGAACCCGCTGCAATACCGAAAATCGCGGCCGGCTCGCGCGTCAGGCGCTTCACCATGGCCCCGACGGCGGTCTCGCCGCCCGCCTCCAAAGCAATCTTCAGCGCTCGCAGATTGACATCATAAAAGGCAAGATTGGTGAGATGCGCCCCGGCATCGGAGAAGCCCGGCAGAAATAGCGGATTGAGCGTTGTCCTGCGCAAGCGCTTGTCGTCTGCGTTGGCGCTGATCGTCGACCAGTAAAGCGCGCGATCGTAAGTGCGGAAGAGGTGGAAGACGAAATCAGCGTCGTCCGCCACCTTTGGAAATTTGCGGAACGCCGCGTTCTCATCGGCGTCGCGGGCCCCGGCGCCCGTTTCCTGAAAGCGCTGGAGGCGCGCGAATATCTCTGACAGCATCTGCCCGCGCCACGACGGAACGGGGCTGTTCTCCACTTTCATCTCGTCGATCGCCCGGCGCAGCGCCATGTCTTCAAGACGCAGGATGCGTTTCAGCCGGGCAAGAGTGCGCCCGGTTTTTCCTTTCCGCCACATCGCCTTGAAGCGCGCTTCGAAGGCGGGATCGGCATAGAGGCGCTGGCGCCCGGCGTCGTCTTCGAGATCGAACATGACAAGCTCGCGCAGTTCCGGAATTTCTTCCGAGAGCGGCGTAATCGGGCCGTCGCCATAAACCTTGAAGCGCGCCGCGAGGCTCTGCAGATAAAACCGCCCCTTGATCAGTTTGGAGTTCATGATGTGCGCGAGAACATGCGCGCTGCGGATGATGTTACGGTTGGAGTGCACGTCGAGGGCGGCGACGGCCGTAATCGTCAGGGGGCGTCCATAAAGCCGTCCGCTGGTCAGCTGGAACATGCGGAACACGTTGAGCGGATTATCGGTCGGCGGGGTCGCCTGCCAGATCCGCCCATAGCGCCGCACGATGGCGGTGAGACGCGACAGTTCGCGAAAGCCGCCATATTGCGAGGGAATGCGCCGCGACCGATTGGGATCATTTGCGAGATAATGAAACGGCAGGGCGTCGGACGAAAAGCCGACATAGCCCTCGCGCATGCCTTTTTCGAGGAGCCGTTCCATTTCGGCGTGTTCAGCCTTGGTCGGATCGCGCGAGACGGAGGGCGTGACGCCCATCGCGGCGATCCGCAGCATCGAGTAGGGGATCATCGGAACGATGTTCGGGCCCAGATTGAGGCCGCCGAGGTGGGCCAGATAGTCCGCGGAGTCGCTCCACACCGCTTTTTCCGCCACACGGGAGAGGACGGTCTTGGGGATGTTCTCGACGCGCGCAAAACAATCGACCACCGGGTCGGCGCCATCTTTACGCAGAGCGCCAAAGGCAAGACCGAGCGAACAGTTCGAGACGACAACTGTCGTCGAACCGTGGCGCACGGATTCCGGCAACCCGGGACTGAGCTCGACCTCAAGATCATAATGGGTATGGATGTCGAGAAGCCCGGGCATCAGCCACAGTCCGGTCGCGTCGACCACCCGCGACGCAATATCCTCTGGCAGGTCGCGGCCGCGCGCCGAGACGCGTCCATTCCTGATCGCGAGATCGCCCCGAAACGGTGCGCCGCCATGTCCGTCAAAGATTGTCGCGTTACGGATCAACAGATCAAAAGCAGGCATGCCGACATTAATCCTAACTGTTGTCGCTGAGATCATCGACGATCGTATTCGTACCGACAAGGCGGTCTCACAGCGGCCTACTTGTCGCAGGGAGGCAATCAACAGCGCTAAAGCTGCTGAACGCCCTAGATCGGCATCCGCATGATTTCCTGATACGCCTCGATGACCCGGTTGCGAACGGCGATGGCCGCTTCGAGGCTGACCTCCGCCGCCGAGATCGCCGTTACAACGTCGACGAGGCTTGCCTCGCCGGTAGCAACGCTTGCAGCGGCGGCCTCGCCTGCCTTTATCGACGACGTAGTTTCCTGAAGGGCGGCGGCCAACAGATCGCCAAACTCGGCTTTTCCAACATAGCCCGCGGTCTCTGGCCCCAAGGCGGCGGTCCGGGCGACGCCGGCATAGGCTTCCGCAGCGCGAAGGGCATCGATGCTCATGGCCTATTCCAGAATTCTAAGGGTGGCGACGGCCATTGATCGCGCGCCGTCGAGCGCGCCGAGATTTGCCTCATAACTGCGTTGCGCCTCGCGCAAATCCATCATCTCGATCAGTGGGTTGACGTTCGGCAAGCTGATGAACCCCTCGGCGTTTGCAGCGGGATGACTTGGGTCATAACGCAGCGAGAACGCCGATGGGTCAAGCGCGACGCGGGATATCTCGACGAGGTTCGCCCCCACCTGACGGTCGAGATAAGAACTGAAGACCGGCACCTGGCGCCGATAGGGATCAAGCCCGGGCGCTTCCGCTGTCGAATTGGCGTTGGCGAGGTTTTCAGCGACGATCCGCACACGGCCAGACTGCGCGCGCATGCCGGCGGCGGAAACCTGAAGCGCTGTCGAAAGGTCATCCATCTGGCGTTTATTCCTTCTCGGTCTCAACGTCCGCCGCGCGCGGCGAGGCGAAGCATCGACAGACCTTTGCGATAAACGCTCGCCGCGAGATCGTATTCCATGCGCGTCTCGGCGAGCTTCATGGTCTGCGTCTCAAGCGAGACCTTGTTGCCATTGAGCGAGGCTTCGGCGTCAGGCGAAAGCGTCGCGCGCGCCGTGATCGAGGCGCTGGCCGCCTG
>CAZSBU010000102.1:0-5225 GCA_964605055.1 uncultured Caulobacterales bacterium
TGAACGCATCCGCGCATTCGTCGCCGCTGCCCGGTCCGCAGCGCGCGCCGCGGATTAACCAGGAGGCAGACAATGGATGGGGCTTTGGGCGCGGCCGTCGCTTCAAAACGGACAGCTTGGACCCGGGAAGCGATTGAGGCGTTGTTCGATCTTCCTTTCGCAGATCTTATCTTTCGGGCGCAGACAGTTCACCGACAGTATTTTGCCGCCAATGAAGTGCAGGCCTCGCGCCTGTTGTCGATCAAGACAGGCGGGGGCGCCGAAAATTGCGGCTATTGCAGCCAATCGGCTCATTTCGACACCGGCCTGAAGCCGTCGCGCCTGATGGCGACCGACGCCGTCGTCGAGGCGGCCCGACAGGCGGCCGCCAGCGGCGCCTCGCGTTTCTGCATGGGTGCGGCCTGGCGCGAGCCGAAAGATCGCGACATGGCGGCGCTTTGCGACATGGTTGCTTCTGTCAAGGCGATGGGGCTTGAGACGTGTATGACGCTCGGCATGTTGAGCGATAGCCAAGCCCGCCAACTGGCCGATGCGGGGCTCGATTATTACAATCACAATATCGATACGAGCCCTGACTATTACGACAAGGTCGTCACTACTCGGACGTTCTCTGACCGGATTGAAACGCTGCAACGGGTGCGGGCGGCGGGCATGAAGGTATGCTGCGGCGGGATTGTTGGCATGGGCGAGGCCGCCGACGACCGCGTCGGCCTCCTGCTCGCGCTTGCGAATATGGACCCGCCGCCTGAATCCGTACCGATGAATGCGCTTGTGGGCATTGAGGGAACGCCGCTCGGGCGGTCCGAGCCCTTGCCGGCTATTGAATTCGCGCGCCTTATCGCGGTCGCGCGGATCGCTATGCCGGAATCATTTGTCAGACTTTCGGCCGGTCGCAACGAGATGACGGAGGAAGCGCAGGCATTATGCCTTTTGGCCGGCGCCAACTCGGTTTTTGTCGGCGATGAGCTTCTAACAACCGCCAATCCCGGCGAGGATCGCGATGCGGCACTTTTCGAGCGCCTCGGCGTGCGGCTGATTTAATTCAAACCTGCGTTCCGCTCTCGACTGCCCGTTTCAGGCGCGCCAATCCCTTATCATAATCTGATCCAATCGCACCCTTCATCAAGAAGCCCATGTAAGTGGCGATTGGCTGCATCACGAGCGGCGCGCCGTCGCGCATTCTCGTTTCAAATGACCAGTCAACGCGGGTGCCCCCATCGACAGCGGAAAGTTCGATCGCGCTCGTCGCTTTCCCCATGCCAGTGAACTCGAGTTGGCTGACCGCGCGATTAGGCGAGATGATTTCAACGAGCGTCTGGGAACCAGAGCCGACATCAGGATTGTCGCTTGTCCATGTCATGCGTTGGCCAACGCCCGATCCGACAATCTCGTATGCCGTTTCAGGATCGCGATCGGCCCAAGGCGACCAACGGTTGAACGACCGATAGTCGCTAACGAGCGGGAAGATTTCTTCCGGGCTGGCGGCGATAACAACGCTACGGCTCATGCTGACCTTGTCCGGCAGCATGAAGCCGAGAACGATGAGCACAGCTGGCGCGATGGCGAGCGCGGCGAGGAATTTTTTGAACATAGCTACCCCCTCCCAAGGATGCCGCGAAGTTACGCTTCAAACCCGAAGCAAGCAATGTTCAGCCTGTCGCGCAGGGGGGGGCGCCGGTAGGTTGGGAGGAGTGTGGTTACTCGCCGGTTTTGGCTTCGCCCGCTTTCGGGCGCTTGTCGACCTTCTCGGCGATCCGGGCGGATTTCCCGCGCCGATCGCGAAGGTAGTAGAGCTTGGCCCGCCGAACCTTGCCGCGCCGGACGACGTCGATCGCGGCGACCAGCGGCGAGTAAACCGGAAACACCCGCTCGACGCCTTCGCCGAACGAAATCTTGCGGACCGTGAAACTTTCATTGATGCCGCCGCCTGAGCGGGCGATGCAGACGCCCTCATAGGCCTGCAGGCGCTCGCGTTCGCCTTCGCGAACCTTGACGCTGACTTTCAGCGTGTCGCCCGGCGCGAAGTCGGGGATGGTTTTTCCCAGCGCGGCGATCTGCTCTTTTTCGAGCTGCTCAATGATGTTCATGGCTCAATCCTCGTCGTTCTTGTCTGGCCGGATTGGACCGTTTTTAGGCGACCTCTCCAGGAGGTCCGGTCGTCGCGCGCGCGTTATAAGTTCCGCCTGAGCGCGCCGCCATTTCGCGATCTTTTGATGATCGCCTGACAGGAGCACGGCGGGGATTTCCCGACCCTCGAAAATGCGCGGCCGCGTGTACTGGGGGTATTCCAGCAACTGACCCACATCTCCCGCTACGGCTGAAGAGAAACTCTCCTCCGTTAGCGACCGGGCCGAGCCTAATACGCCGGGGATCAGGCGGACGCAAGCCTCGATGAGCGCCATCGCCGCGATTTCACCTCCGGCGAGCACGAAGTCGCCGATAGAGATTTCCTCGATTTTGCGCGCCTCGATGATGCGTTCGTCGATCCCTTCGAACCGGCCGCAAAGAGCAATCAGGCCCGGTCCTTGCGCCAGGGACCGGATGCGGTCCTGGCGCAGCGGCGCCCCGCGCGGCGAAAGGTAGACGACCGGGCGCCCGTCGCCCGGCGTCGCATCGATGGCGGCGGCGAGGATGTCCGCGCGCATGACAAGCCCTGCGCCGCCCCCGGCAGGGGCGTCGTCGATTGATCGGTAGGGATTATCAGAGAAGTCGCGAATATTGACGGTGTTGAGCGACCAAAGTCCGCTGGCGCGGCCCCGCCCCAGGATGGAGGCATCGAGCGGCCCCGGAAACACTTCCGGAAAAAGCGTCAGAACGGTCGCGCGCCACATTCTCGGACTCTTGGTTGCCGGCCCGCATTGGATCCACGTCGCTTATCGGTCGGAGCGAGCTTGGGAGCAAGCCGAGGCGGCGGCGGGCGCGTTCAGTCGAGCGCCGACCCCGATGACTGGCCTAGCGCGGCGCCAGCCGACGCATCGCGATCGAGCGCCAACGCTTGATCGGCGAGCCCGGCCAAATCCGCTGCGGTCGCGCGCCCACCGTCCCAGACGACCGGGCGGCTCGCACGACATGAACCGAAATCGCCGCTACACTTGCGGAGCAAGGCGCTGAACCCGCCTAGTTGAGCAAAGCCAGATTTCGCGACGGTGGAAAAATCAGCGAGCGCGCCGCCGAACCTCTCGCGGTCAGCGAGTGATGTAGCGGCAATCGTCGTGTTTTCGGACTTCTCCGCGGTGTCGCTTTCACCATCTTGCCACCTGACAACGCCGAAACGGAAATAATCGTCATCCGGGGCGCAGTGATAGATATACCCCTCCCTGTAGGCGGCGATGACGCGGCGGACGATGAGGTAGTGGCGGGTCGTTGGGCCCTCGCTAGCGGGGAGTTCGAGGAAATTAAATCCGTAGGCATCTGATCCATTAACCTTGAGCCGTTTCTCGCCATGCTGGCGCCAATAGATTTCAACCTCGCATCCGCCGTAATTCGGGTGGTAATCATAGGCGAAGGCGATCGCGCGTTCGCCGGCTTTGACATCGACCTGCAGCTCCGAGTATCGGCCAAATCTTGAAATTCGGAACACGGGCGTTGGCGTCACGCCTAGGCCGCGCTTTAGTCTGTTCGATGAATCATTCGCCTCTTCATCGCCATCTGCATCTTCTTCCTCTTCGTCGTCGATATCTGGCGCCGCAGCGAGAAAATATCGAACTGGCGATCCGTATACGCGTTGTTCTGGGCTGAACCACCTGAACGGCTGCCCTGCCCCGGGCTCTATTGTTGCAATTTTTACGTTTGCAGTGGCGCGCGGCGCGTCGCGGCGGATGGCGAAAGCCGTGAACGGAACAATATCGGCGGCGCGGGCGAAATAGGCGAGGCGATCGCGCCAGGCGGGTTCAAAAATCTTTGCAAGGCGCTCTTCTTCACGCAGCGGCTCGAGCAGATCGCGCACCATATCGGCCCGCTGCGCAACGCTGTCTCCGTCCGGCACGCCAGCAGATTCGACGCCGATGACGCGTCCCTTGCCGTCGATGATCGGGCTTCCGCTATTGCCCGGTCTGCTCGACATGCGATGCACGATCAGGTTTGCGATAACCGGATCACCCTTTGCCTCCGGCGTATCGAGCGGGGAGACCATCGCCGCGATCACGCCCCGTTCAGCGCGCGAGCTGCCAATGTCATCTCCTGTGTCGCGCTGCGCGCGGTCGAAAGGGTAGCCGATGATGGCGACGGGATCTCCGGCTTTGAGCGCAAGGAGGTCCTCGTCAGACGCAAGAGGCAGCGCCGGCTCAAGACGATTTACGCCCGTATCCGCGTCGATCGGGTCAACGATTATCAGCCCCGTATCAAAAGCCAGATCGAAGGCGTGAACGAATTCGGGCGATGTGAGGGAATCCGAGCGCCTGATCGGTTCATACTCGTCGACCAGCTTGGCGAAACGTTCGTATCCGGCGTGCTCTTTGGCGCCAATAATTGGAATTGGCTCTCCGACGCTCTCATTGACAATCGTAGCGGTGAAAGAAGAATCAATAGGCAGCGTCCGGACGATATGGGCGTTTGTCGCGAGGAGTCCGCGTTCCCGATCCACGACAAACGCAGTGCCGAAAGCGACAATTCGGCCGTTCGAATCCCTTACATTTACTTGGTATACTGATTGTCGTACGAGCTCCACGGCGTCGGGCGGGATGACAGCGGCAAGCGCGGCGGCAGCGTCGGATTTTGCGACCGCGATTTCCGCCTGCAGGGCGGCCGATGCGGCCCGCGCCTTGTGCGCTTCGATCCGGCGGAGCGTTTCGCTTGCGCCAAGCCCGAGCACGAGAACGATTGTTCCCAGAACCCAAATAAGCGGCGCAGCGCCGCCCGTTGCAGATTGTTTCATTTCCCCCCAGCCCACCAACTCGATTTTGGTTCACTGCGCCACGACGAGCCCGGCGCGTCAAGCCGCGCCTCCCGTTGATCAGGCGTCTTCCTGACGCATCGAGTCGAGAGTGAAGGAAATATCCGACGCGGGACGCATCACATCTTCGAGAGCTTTGAGATCGACGACAATTCGTTCGGCCGAGAGATCGACGATCGGGACGACGGACTTTGTAAATGGCGCAAAGAGGGGCGGACCGCCGCTCGGTCGGACGATCTCGATCAAGTCGCCTGCGCCAAAATTATGCACGCCGGCGATGCGACCGATTGCTTCGCCGTCCGTATCGAACGCGGCGAGCCCTACGAGATCCTCG
>CAZSBU010000102.1:5235-8453 GCA_964605055.1 uncultured Caulobacterales bacterium
TCGAGATAGAACTCATCGGGGTCATCGACTTGCGGCAGGGCGGCGCGCGGCGCGTACAGTCGGATGCCGGCCAGCGCTTCAGCGTCTTCCCGGTCTCGGATTTCTGGCGCGGTCACCAGAGCAAGGCCGGGCTTCAGCGTACGCACGAACCGCAACGCAAACCGGCGCGCGCCATCCTCGGTGGTTAGCGGTCCGTAGGCGGCGACGCCGGATTCCTCCGCCGTAAAGGTTCGGATTTTCGCAGCGCCCTTGACGCCATGAGCGCCAGCGAACGCGCCAAGGCAAACGCGCCTTTCCGCACGGTTTTCTGTCATCTGATCGGACCGCCTTTGAAGAGCGCGCCGCGCTCGACCCACAACACCACGCCAAGGGCTGCGGTTCCTAGCATTAAAAACCCGGCGATAAGCGGTAAGGTGGTGCCATCGTAAAATGCGCCGACGACGCCGCCTAGAATGCCTGCGATCGTCGTGCCCGCGAAGCCGTTGGCCGCGCCCGCCGCGCCCGCCATATGGCCCATCGGCTCCATCGCAATCGCGGAGGAATTCGGCCCGATCAGTCCAAGGCAGAAGAATGATATCGACATGAACGAGATAAAGATTATCAGCGAGTCGGCGCCGAACGACGCCGCCGCGAGATGCACGAAGTTTGCGCCGATCAACGCCAGAAGCGCTCCCTGTAGCAGGCGACGCATGCCGTATTTGCCGACGAGCCGCGAATTGATCAGCGTTGCAGCCCCAAGCGAAGCCGCAACGGCCGCGAAGGCAAGCGGAAAGCGCGGCCCCAGTTCAAATGTCTCGAGGAATATTTGTTCCGACGAACTGACATATCCGAACAGCGCGCCGAAACACAGCGCAGACGCAAGCGTGTAGCCAAGCGACACCCGGTTGGCGATGAACTCGCCATAGGCCCCCATGATCGATCGGGCGCTGAGCGGCTTGGCGTCGCCCGGCCGCAAGGTTTCGGGCGCGCGGAAATAGGCCCAGATCGCCAGCGCCAGTCCGTAGGCCAACAAAGCTGCGAAAATACCGCGCCAGGGGAAAAATGCGAGGATCGCCTGCCCAATGGCGGGCGCGATGATCGGCGCGGCCATGAAGATCGTTATGGCGAGCGACATGACCTCAGCCATCCGCCGCCCAGCGCACTGGTCGCGGACGATCGCAATGGACGCGACCCGCGTCGCCGCCGTCGCCACGCCCTGAAAAGCGCGCGCCGCCAGCAACAGGACGAACGACCCGGCGAAGACGCTCAAGAGCGATCCGGCAGCGTAGCCAGCGAGAGACCAAAGCAGCACGCGCCGTCGGCCGAAGCGGTCGACGATTGGGCCGAAAAATAGCTGCCCCACACCATTGGCGATTACATACACGACAACAATCAACTGCCGGTCATTGTCGCGCAGCGCGCCGAGTTCATTACCAATGACCCCGAGCGCAGGCAGCATCATGTCGATGGCGAGCGCATTCAGCGCCATGATCGCCGCAGTGATTGCGACGAGCTCGGCAAACGGCATGCGCGGCGGCGAAGACGCTTCGGCCGCGCCGGTCGTATTTGCTGCTCCGTGGTCCATGGCGTCCGCGTAGACGCTCGGCGGACCTGACGCAATCGAGGCTTTCAAAACGACCTGGGTAATGATCTGGCGCGCGTAAATCGCGAATAAATCGGAGATATATCGGTAGCGCATCGGCGAATGGGCGGTTTTCCTTCAGGTCACCCGAAACCTGACCCGATAATTTCATCACATGGCTCGGCTGCTTCGGCTCGCTCCAAATTGGCGCGAACGGAACGGGGTGAGCCAAGGCGTTCGCCTTGCCGATAAGCGGTAACCTGCCGCTAACCAGTTGTAAAAACGTCATATTGATCGCAACCGGCGATGATTGAGGGCCGGTCGATGGCGATCCGGGAATCGAGACTTGACACCACTGGCGCAAGACAAGCGGGCGGACATCTCAGGGACTCGTGAATAGAACAGGGAGAAATAAGATGAATAAAAATATAGCCTTGATGGCCGCGACCGTGATAGTGGCGTGCGTTTCAGGCGGAGCGTTTGCTTCGGACTTTCAAAATGTGGCCTTCAGCTACAAGGTCAGCGACCTCGAGACCTCAGATGGCGTCGCGTCCGTCTACAGCCGCATCGAACGGGCGGCGCAGCGCCAATGCGTCTCCGAGCGGGCTCAAGGTCAAATCGCGGCGCATGCTTTTCCTGACTGCAAGCGCGATATCGAAATGAGCCTTGTTACGCAAATTGGCCATCCTGCCCTGCTGGCGATGGCCGGTGAACGCCAGAACCTCGCAAGCCGCGACTAGATCGCGCCGTCAACGCGCTCCCCGGCGGCCATCCGTCGCGACGCGGCGAGATAATCGTCTGACTGCATTTCGATGAGACGGCTGGCGGTGCGTTCGAATTCGAACGCGCCGTCGCCGTTCCGGTAGAGCGCTTCGGGCGGCCCGTCGGCTGAGCAGACAAGTTTTCCGCGCGCCTCGTACAGGGCGTCGATAAAGGCGATGAAGCGACGCGCTTCGTTGCGCCCGGACGGTTCCATTCTTGGTACGTGGTCGACGAATACCGCGTCGTATCGCCGGGCGATCGCCAGATAATCCGCAGCCCCGAGGGGTCGTCCACATAGCTCCTGAAACTCAAAACGCGCCGCGCCGCGCGCCGCGCGTGGAATCAGAACCTTCCGGCCCTGCGTGTCGATAGTCTCGCCGCGCTCCAACGCGCCGCAGATGAACCGCGTCCAGGCGGTGTCCATCGCGCGATCGGCGTCGGGCCCGAGGGGCGCGTGATACACTGGCGCGCGCGACAGCCGGTCGAGGCGAAAGTCGCGCGCTGCGGCGAGTTCAATGACGTCCAGCTTTTCCGACAACAGATCGATCGTCGGCAGGAAGAGTTGGCGATTGAGCCCATCGCGATAGAGGTCGTCCGGCGCGCGGTTGGACGTCGCGACAAGCACGACGCCATTGTCGAAAAGCGCCTGCAACAGGCGACCGAGAATGAGCGCGTCGGCGACATCTGAGACCTGAAACTCATCGAGACAAAACAGTCGCGCCCCAGACGCGAGGTCGTAAGCGACCGGCGGCATCGGGTCCGCCGGGCTCTTGCGGTTGCGGCCCGGATGGCGCGCCTGATCGCGAGGGTCCATGGCGCGATAAGCGGCGATGCGCGCGTGCGCGTCCAGCATGAATTCATGGAAGTGGCGACGCGCCTTCGGCTCGAAACGGAC
>CAZSBU010000102.1:8463-8718 GCA_964605055.1 uncultured Caulobacterales bacterium
CATTGTTGAAGAAAACATCCATTAACAGGGATTTGCCGCGGCCGACGCCGCCCCAGATGTAAAGTCCGCGACCTCTTGAGACTTTCGACGACGCCCTGAAAAGGCCGTCGAAAAAACCAGGCTTGCGGTTCTCAAGCCCTTCCGCCAGCGCCTGAAGACGCCCAGCGAGGAAGGCTTGCGCATCATCGGCGTCCAAAGCGCCGGAGGCGACGAGTTCCTGATATCTGGCGAGCGGACCGGGCATCCGGGCGCTAT
>CAZSBU010000103.1:0-2927 GCA_964605055.1 uncultured Caulobacterales bacterium
GAATTGTGAAATGCCAAAGATGAAGACCAAATCGAGCGCCAAGAAGCGCTTCAAGATGACGGCGTCCGGCAAGGTGAAGGCCGGCGTCGCCGGCAAGCGCCACCGCCTCATCAGCCACAATGGCAAGTATATCCGCCAGAACCGCGGAACCTTCGTGCTGTCGGACGCCGACGCCACGATCGTGAAAAAATACATGCCATATAACCGTTAGGGGCTGAGAGATGTCGCGCATAAAACGGGGCGTAACGTCCCACGCCAAGCACAAGAAAGTCATCAAGGCTGCCAAAGGCTATTACGGCCGTCGCAAGAACACGATCCGCGTCGCCAAACAGGCGGTCGAGAAGGCGGGGCAATACGCCTATCGCGACCGGCGCGCACGTAAGCGCAATTTCCGTGCGCTCTGGATCCAGCGCATCAACGCGGCGACGCGCGAGCACGGCATGCCCTATTCGCGCTTTATCGATGGGCTGGCCAAGGCCGGGATTGAGGTTGACCGCAAGGTTCTGGCCGACATCGCTGTAAAGGAGCCGCAAGCCTTTGCGGCGCTGGCGGAAAAGGCGAAGGCCGCTCTCGCGGCCTGACGCCCGCTCTTCTTGGTCGCCAGCCTTATTGGCGATTTCCCAACAGACGAATTCCCCTCTCAGGCCCCGCAACCCCGGGGCCTGAATTTTTTCCGGAATTATTTTCGAAAAAAGTTATCCCCCACCCCTTTCGCCGCTCTTATGGTGGCCGCTGAACACCCGCCGCCGCGCTGGCCCGGCGGCTCAAGCGAACGGAAGAGAGAACTGCGAGAATGACCGCCGCCGATACGGGACTTGAAAGCCTAGCGGAAATCGAAGCGGCCGTCGCCGACCGGCTCGCCCTCGCCGCCTCGATTGCTGAGTTGGAGGATGTCCGCGTGCAGGCGCTCGGCAAGAAGGGCGTGATTTCAGAACGCCTGAAAACCCTTGGCCGCATGTCACCCGACGAGCGGCGCGAAATGGGTCCCGCGCTGAACGGCCTGAAAGACCGCGTGGCGGGCGCGATTGAGGCCCGAAAGGCCGTCCTTGAGGAAGCCGCGCTAGAGGCGCGGCTCGCCGACGAAAGGCTCGATGTGACGCTGCCAGTACCGCCCGAGGCGCGAGGGCGCATCCATCCGGTGAGCCAGGTGACCGAAGAGATTGTCGCTATCTTCAGCGCCATGGGCTTCGACGTCGCCGAGGGTCCGGACATCGAGGACGATTTCCACAATTTCACGGCGCTGAATTTTCCTGCCGATCACCCGGCGCGGGAAATGCACGACACATTCTTCTTCGAGCCCAAGGCCGACGGGTCGCGCATGCTGCTGCGTACGCACACCTCGCCTGTTCAGGTGCGCACCATGATGACGCGCCGGCCGCCGATCCGCATCATCATCCCGGGGCGGACCTTCCGCTGCGACAGCGACCAGACCCACACCCCGATGTTCCATCAGGTCGAGGGCCTCGTCATCGATCGCGAAAGCCATCTCGGGCATTTGAAAGGCACGCTCGAGGCGTTCCTCAAGGCGTTCTTCGAGGTCTCGTCCATCGAGAGCCGCTTCCGGCCGCACTTCTTTCCGTTCACGGAGCCGTCAGCCGAGATGGACGTGAAATATGAGCGCGTCGGTAACGAAGTGCGCATCGGGCAGGGCGAGAAATGGATGGAGATTCTCGGTTGCGGCATGGTGCATCCGAACGTCCTGCGGAACTGCGGCCTCGATCCGGATGAATATCAGGGCTTCGCCTGGGGCATGGGCGTCGACCGCCTCGCCATGCTGAAATACGGCATACCGGATCTGCGCGACTTCTTCGCCGCCGACGCCCGCTGGCTGGAGCATTACGGCTTCGACGCGGCCGACCAGCCCAATTTGGCGACGGGTTTGAGCAGATGACTGACGCCTTAGTCACGGCCGCATTGCATCTAGGCGTTCTCGTTGCGGGCACGATTGTGTGGTTGGCAGTCGCGCGCCGCGGCATCCGCGTTGGATGGCTCGCGGCGGCGCTGGGGCTTTACATTGTGTACGATGCGTTTCTCAGCCGCTTCTACGGCCATGCGCCAAATGTCATCGGTGAGAGCTGGAACTGGACTGGAAAGCTGATGGCGATTGCCGCCATGCTGGCGATCGCCAGCTTGCCCGCTTTTGGCTGGCGGCGAGTTGGCCTGACCTTTCAACAAAAGGCTGGATCATGGACAGCATGGGCTTTCCTCGCCGTTGTGACGGCCGTCATCTTCTATTTTGCCGTGACGACAGGCGACGGCCGAAGCGATTGGGAAACGATCGCATTCCAGTGGACGATGCCCGGTTTCGACGAGGAGTTGTACTACCGCGGCGTTCTGCTATTTGCGCTCAGTGAAGCCTTTTCAGGCCGGATCCAGATATTCGGGGCGCCGATCGGATTCGGGGGGCTGCTGACAGTTTTTCTGTTCGGGGCGATCCATTCGCTCGCGTGGGAAGACGGCGGCGTTGCCTTCGATGCGGCGACGTTCGCGATGACCGGCCTGCCAAGCGTCATCCTTCTTTGGCTGCGGGAACGCACGGGCAGCCTGATCACGCCGATAATCGGCCACAACGTTGCAAACGGCGCTTTCACATTATTCTAGGCGAAGTAGAAGCGCAGTTCGGGAAAAGCGAAATGGAACAGGACAAATCTTTCAAAAGCGGAGCCGCCGCCGGCACATACTACATCGCGCGGACCGTGCAGGCAGACTTCGACGCCGTTATCGCGCGCGTCATCGACGCGCTCGCAAAGGAGGGTTTTGGCGTGCTGACGGACATCGACGTCTCCGCCACCATGAAGAAGAAGCTGAACGCCGACTTTCGCCCTTATCGTATTCTCGGCGCCTGCAATCCGCAGATGGCCCACAAGGCGCTGTCAATCGAGGACAAGATTGGCGTCATGCTGCCGTGCAATGTGATCGTGCAGAAA
>CAZSBU010000103.1:2937-8621 GCA_964605055.1 uncultured Caulobacterales bacterium
AGCGGGCGTCGAGGTCGCGGCGGTCGATCCTGTCGCATCGTTGGGGCGCGTTGGTAACGCCGCGCTCGATGAAGCGGCGGAGGCCGTAAAGGCGTCCCTCGCGCGCGTCATAGCGGCGATCTGACATGTCCGGGCTCGCCATCGACATGAAAACCCCCCCCTGGAAATCGCGTGTACGGAGTGTTTCACGTGAAACATTCAGCGCCCGGCGCACTTCTGGCTTTTCATATCGCCCTCAACTTCGGGAGATGAGACAGGTGAGCGAAGCCGAATATTGGTCTCTTCATGTCAGTTTCGTCCAGTCGGCCGCTGCCGTGATCGGCCTTGGCTTTACGATGTTTACGGTCTACGTCACCGGCCTTTATTTCTATCTTGCGCGAGCGTCTCTTCGCGTTCGCTTCACAGGGTTTGCAATCTTCACAATTGGCTGCCTGCTTCTGGTCGCGCTTTCGCTTGTCATGACCGATGTTGCGCTGTCTGCGCTGTGGTGCGAGGAATGCGGATCAGCCGTGCGCCGCTTCCCGTTGCGCGGGCTCCTGATTGGCGGCGCACCGGTCGGCGTCGCGCTCGCTATCGCCATCTATATCGTTCTCGCCATCATGACGTTCAGCACGACATGGCGGCGCGACGCCTTCCCCCGATCCGTGGAATAAACCAATGAAATTTACGCTTTCCTGGCTCAAGGAACATCTTGAGACCGACGCTTCCATCGCCGCAATCGTCGAGACGATGGTTGCCGTCGGGCTTGAGGTCGAGTCGGTTGACGATCCAGCCGAGCGATTGAAAGCATTTTCGATCGGCGAGGTAATTGCGGCAGACAAGCATCCGGAAGCGGACAAACTGCGTGTTTGCACCGTTGCGACTAAAGACGGAACGTTGCAAATCGTCTGCGGCGCGCCGAATGCGCGCGCCGGCATCAAGGTCGTCTACGCGCCGGTCGGCGCTTATGTGCCCGGCATCGACATGACGCTGACCAAAGCGAAAATCCGCGGCGTTGAATCGCATGGCATGATGTGTTCGGCGCGCGAGCTTGAACTCGGCGACGACCATGACGGCATCATCGAAGCGCCAACGGATGCAAACGTCGGGGACCCTGTCGCAAAATGGTTGGGAGCGGACGATCCCGTCATCGACTTCGAGGTCACGCCAAACCGTCCAGACACTAATGGCGTTGACGGCGTCGCCCGCGATCTCGCCGCCGCGGGTCTCGGGCGGCTCATCTCGCGAGCGCCCGAACCGGTTCAGGGCGCGGGGCGATGTCCGCAGGCTATAGGCCTCCATTTCCCCGAAAGCGCCGAAAGCGCCTGCCCGGTATTCGCCGGGCGCGTTATCACTGGCGTGAAGAACGGACCAAGCCCCGCGTGGCTGCAAGCGCGGCTGAAAGCGATTGGCCTCAGGCCCATCAACGCGCTGGTCGACGTAACGAATTTCCTCTCATACGATCGCGCCCGTCCGCTGCACGTCTACGACGCCGACAAGCTGACGGGCGAGATCCATGCGCGACTTGGCCGAGCGGGTGAGAGCTTTTTAGCGCTCGACGGCAAGACTTACGCCGTCGATGAGACCATGACCGTCATCGCCGACGACAATGGCGTGTTGGGCCTTGGCGGCGTCATGGGCGGCGAGTCAACCGGGTGTACGGAGGAAACGACGCGCGTCTTCATTGAGAGCGCTTACTTCGACCCTCTGCGCACGGCTAAAACAGGGCGCCGCACCGGGATCAATTCTGACGCGCGCTATCGCTTCGAACGCGGCGTCGATCCGGTGTTCGTTGCGCCGGGTCTCGAGCTGGCGACGGCGCTGATTATCGACATTTGCGGGGGAGAGCCGAGCGACGTCGAGATCGCGGGCGCCGCGCCAAGCATCGGCCGCGCGGTTGATTTTCCGCCTACGGAAGTGCGGCGGCTTACCGGGCTGGAATTGAGTGAAGACGAAATGGCGCGCATTCTGGGAGCCCTCGGCTTTTTCGTGACGCGCGGCGGCGCCGAGTGGCGGGTCGTCGCCCCGTCTTGGCGGCCCGACATAGAAGGCAAAGCCGATATTGTTGAGGAAATCGCGCGCATTTCGGGCTTTGACAGATTGCCGTCGGCGCCGTTGCCCGCGCGCACGGCTGTGGAAGGGCCGAAGCTGACGCCCGCGCAAGATCGCCGGCGCATGGCGCGGCGCGCGCTTGCAGGGCGGGGCCTCCTCGAGGCGGTCACCTGGTCGTTCACAGATGAAAAGAGCGCCGCACAATTTTCCGCCGGCGCAAACTGGACCGCCGCGCGGGGCCTGCGGCTCGCCAATCCGATTGCTTCCGATCTTGGCGTGATGCGTCCGTCGGCGCTGTGCAATCTCATTCCCGCGCTGCAGAAAAACGCCGATCACGGACGGTCTGACATCGCGCTGTTCGAAGTCGGGCCGGCCTATCTCGGCGACGCGCCAGACGACCAGCGCATGGTGGCGGCGGGCGCACGGCTATCCAGTCCGCCGCGGCATTGGCTGGATGGCGGCGCGGCGCGCTCTGAGGGCGGCGCCGCCGATCGCGAAGTGTTCGCCGTAAAAGCCGATGCGCTCGCCGCGCTGGCCGCCGCCGGCGCCAATATCGGCGGCGTACAGACGACCGCCGACGCGCCCGCCTGGTATCATCCGGGCCGGTCGGGCGTTCTGCGCCTCGGCCCGAAGAATGCGCTGGCGAGTTTCGGCGAGGTGCATCCGCGTGCGTTGAAGGCGCTCGGCGTCGACGGGCCGGTCTTCGCCTTCGAGGTCGATCTTGGCGCCATCCCTTCGGCCAAGCCCAAGGCGACAAAGACCAAACCAGCTTTGGATGCGGGGGATCTCCTGCCGCTGACGCGCGATTTCGCCTTCATCGTCGACGCCGCAACGCCCGCCGAGACGCTCTTGCGCGCCGTGCGCGGCGCGGATCGCCAGCTGATCTCGAATGTGTCGCTGTTCGACGTCTATACAGGCCCCGGCGTCGCCGAGGGCAAGAAATCTCTCGCGGTCGAGGTGCTTGTGCAGCCGCGCGCGAAGACGTTGACCGACGCCGAGATTGAGACCCTGTCGGCCCGCATTGTCGCCGAAGTGGCCAAGGCGACCGGAGGGGTATTGCGCGGCTGAGGGCGGGAGCCAGGGGATAACGCAGTGGGTGAGGGCGCCCGCCGGGCTATTGCGCCCTTCCTCCCGCCGCGCTATCCGAACCTTATTCGCCGCTTTAGCTCAGCTGGTAGAGCACATCATTCGTAATGATGGGGTCAGGTGTTCGAGTCACCTAAGCGGCACCAGTTCATACATTGTTCCGAGTGGACGACCGCCAGCCAGACAGGGAACCGAACAGGCAGTCTGCGCGAGGTCGTGAAAAATCAAGCCGCCGCCAGAATTGCGCTCAGCGGCTGGCCAGCGTCGCCTCGGCGTCAAGAGAATTGCACCGCGGCTTCAACAGCCACGCGATGTTTATCCGCGCTAAGCTCCGCGAGCGTTTCGAGGAATTTCGCATGCGACATGCCAGAGCCAATGTAGGTCCAGCGGTTCGCTTGATGTTGCCGCCTACAGAACAATTTGCGCTCTTCTTCGTTCAGCGCGCGGCCCGTTGCGCGCTCTAGCGCCGCTAGATCAAATTCGGTTTGCTGAAGTAGTCCGTTGTCGAGAAAATCGCCGAGAGCGAAATAACCATCAATTGCGTCATCTATTTCCGTCTGCGGCATATCAGATGCAATCGCTTCAACCATCAACGCATCGAGCTGGGCGTGCTGATGCTCTTCCATCCAATGATGCAGCAAAAGGCTCTTGAATTGTGGGTCAAGACCGTCGTCGTTGCGGACGCTTTCCTGAAAATGTCTCTGAGTCATCCATTCAATATGTAAGGTCAGGAGCGCCACGGCGAGCTTGCTGTGCGACAGTACGTGGCTTGCGATCGCCTCAGGTGGTCCGATGACACCACACCGCACGTTGAAGCGTTGAGTGAAATCATCTCGAAACAGGCGGAATAATTGTATGTGCTTTGCTTCCTCGCTGGCGAACTCCAAGAGTGCGCGGGAGCGATAGCCGTCGCCCGTAATGAAAGGGCGGGCATGGTCGAGAACGAAGGGAAGGATGAATTCCTCAACCAGCCCGAAGATCGCCAGATATGCATGGCCGCGAATTTGATTCAGCGTCCGTCTTTCTAAGTCGTTCAGGAAACTGAGTTCCTCAGTTCGGGCAAGGCTTTCGGGTAGAAACGGCAGCGTAAAATCCAGCGCCTTTCCTTCCCCGATCAGGTCCTCTACCCGCCAGGCAATCCGCTCTGAGCGCTGAAGGCAGTCTTTGAAACTGTATTGATGGGTCATGGCTGTAATTCTCCCTTTTTTGTTACAGGGAAGCGTAAAGGGGGCGCCGGAAGTCGCAAATGATCGAAGCGCCTGTCCTCTTGACCCGGACGCCTGAATGGAGAGGATATCGCCATGGATGCGCTTTCGGATGTGCTGCGGGTGGTCGGTCTGACCGGCGGCGTTTTCGTCGAAGCCGAATTCACCGATCCTTGGTTGGTTGAGGGTCAGATCGACCCCGCCTACTGCAAACCTTTCATGCCTGTCCCTGAGCGGATCGTCTGCTTCCACTATGTGCTGGATGGGAGCTTTGATTTGCGCGTTGAGTGCGGCGAAGGCGCCCGTATTGAGGCCGGGGAAGCGGTTTTGCTGCCCCATAACGACAAGCATATCTTTGGTAGCGCGCCAAACAACACACCCGTGAATTCGGGGGAGCTTGTACAGCCTGCGGAGGGCACGGGCCTCAACATCATCCGGTATGGCGGCGGGGGCGCCGTTACACGGATGGTTTGCGGTTTCCTTGGCGGCGGCCCTGAATTGGGCCTGCTGTTGGCAAACCTGCCGCCGGTAATGGTTATTCGTGCGGCTGGAATGCCGGGCGGCGAATGGCTCACGATGTCATTCACTTATGCTGCGAGCAATCTCGCCAGCGGCGATCCGGGCGCGGCGACAGTGATGGCGAAGATGAGTGAACTGATGTTCGTCGAGACAGTACGACATTATCTGGCGCGCCTGCCCAGCGATCAGACCGGATGGCTTGCCGGTCTGCGCGACCCGGCTATCGGGCGCGCGCTCTCCATGCTTCATGCGCAGGTCAATCATCCCTGGACAGCTGACGCGCTTGCGGCGGCTGTCGCCATGTCGCGCTCGGCATTCGCCGAGCGCTTTACGCAACTGATCGGTACGCCGCCGATGCGCTATCTCGCCAATTGGCGCATGCAGCTCGCCGCCGGCAAATTGCGCGACGCGCGACTGTCGATTTCACAAATTGCATTCGACGTCGGTTATGAATCGGAGGCGGCCTTTTCGCGCGCCTTCCGCCGGCAAATGGGTCAACCCCCCGCCGCGTGGCGACGGCGCCTGCAGCAGGCTGCGTGATCGATTTTCAGAAGGCCGCGGGCAACGCGGCGATTGCAGTAAGAGCGTTCGACGCAGCGGCGCATTCCGCGCCCGTCGGACAGGGAGCGACCGCCAGGCCAGCCGCCAAGACCTTCAGAATGACGCAGAGTTCTGCAGCCACCTTGAGGCTTGGAGCGATCAATTTGCGTTGCCTCTGGGTAACGCAACAGATCGACCATCAGTCCCGTGGGCGCATTCGGCCGGTTGAGATCGTCGGCGAAAGGAGTTCCGGTGATCAGAAATACGATGGCCCAGACAAGCCCGAGCGCCTGAAGCTGCGGG
>CAZSBU010000104.1:0-8614 GCA_964605055.1 uncultured Caulobacterales bacterium
AACTCAACGCGATGGTCGGCTTTGCCGAGGCCCTCGGCTGTCGACGGCGGGTGCGCGCGCTTTTTTGGTCGGCGAGAGCCTTATGCGCGCGCATGACATCGAGTTTGCGACCCGCGAACTCCTTGGGCATCGAGCTTCACACTGATTTAATTCGTTGAATCAGAGCTTTGCTAAACGCGATCGGTTGACGCGAAAAAAGAACATCCCTAGAACGTTTTTGGTTTGTTCTGGCGTCATTTCGGCAGCGCAACCGGCCTTTTCGAATCAGCAGGTATTCGATTGATCGATAAAAGCGCGTGGATCACCGCCGAAGACCCGAGCGCCAGTAACGAGCGCGAATGACGAAACGAGGTTGAGATGCTCACGAAGAAGCAGCATGAACTTCTGACATTTATCAGCGCAAAGCTGAATGAAACCGGCGTTTCCCCTTCTTTTGACGAAATGAAGGAGGCGCTCGACCTGAGGTCAAAGTCGGGCATTCATCGCCTGATCACCGCCCTTGAAGAACGCGGTTTCATCCGTCGGCTACCCAATCGCGCTCGTGCGTTGGAGGTGCTACGCCTGCCTCAAGAAGAGGCGCCTGCGCGCCGGACCCCGGGCGGATTTTCTCCATCGGTCGTCGACGGCGGATTTGGTCAGCGCCGAAAGGCCGTGCCCTCTAAGCCGGTCGCCGGTCCGATGTCTGGCGGCGCGCAGGAACTTCCCGTGCTTGGCCGTATCGCTGCGGGAACGCCGATCGAGGCAATACAGACAGAGGTTGACCGGATCGCCGCGCCCGCTGCTTTGATGCGCACGGGCGAGCATTTCATCCTTGAGGTCGACGGGGAGTCCATGATCGACGCGGGCATTTTTGATGGCGATTTCGCCGTTATCCAGCGCTGTGACGACGCGGCAAACGGCGAAATCGTTGTTGCGCTTGTTGATGATCAGGAAGCAACGCTTAAGCGGCTTCGCAAACGCGGCGCGTCCATCGCCCTGGAAGCCGCGAACCCCGCGTTCGAGACTCGCATTTATGGCGCGGATCGGGTCGCGGTGCAGGGGCGGCTGGTCGGCGTGATGCGCCGTTGCTGATCAACGAAGCGATTCGTCTTCAACGCTTGCAGCCCCTCCCCTTGCTCACCGGCCTGCCACGCTCTCCCGAAATTGCCTTGCTAGCACGCAACAAAATGCTAGAGACGAGACAAAGCGCTGGCGCTGCGGCGGGGATACGGAGAAATTCATGCGGGTCGGCGTTCCGAAAGAAATCAAGAATAACGAGTTCCGCGTCGGGCTCACTCCCGGAGCCGTTCGCGAGTATGCCGCTCATGGCCATGAAATCCTGATCGAGACGGGCGCCGGCGTTGGCATCAAGGCGACTGACGCCGATTATTTGGCGGCGGGCGCGAAGATTGCCCCCGACGCCGCTGGCGTTTTCGCCTCCTGCGATATGATTGTGAAGGTCAAGGAGCCACAACCGGTCGAGTACGCACAACTGCGCGAAGGCCAGATACTTTACACTTACTTGCATCTTGCGCCTGACCCGGACCAGGCGCGCGGTCTCATCGCCTCCGGCGTTACCGCTGTCGCCTACGAAACGGTTACAGACGATCGCGGCGGGCTCCCGCTTCTAGCGCCGATGAGCGAGGTTGCGGGCCGACTGTCGATCCAGGCCGCAGCTACGGCCCTGACGGCGCCGCAAGGGGGACGCGGGCTGTTGATGGGCGGCGTTCCGGGCGTACTTCCTGCCAAGGTTCTCGTTATCGGCGGGGGCGTTGTTGGCGTCCACGCCGCGCGGATGGCGGTCGGTCTTGGGGCCGACGTGACGATCCTCGATCGTAATCTTAATCGGCTGGCGGCGCTCGATGAGCTGTTTCAAGGTCGGGTCAAGACCCGCTACTCAACATTCGAAGCGCTTGATGCCGAGACAGATGCGGCCGATGTCGTGGTCGGCGCGGTCCTCATTCCAGGGGCTAGCGCGCCGAAACTTGTCACGCGCGACATGTTGAAGGGCATGAAGCCGGGAGCGGTCCTTGTTGACGTCTCGATCGACCAAGGCGGCTGTTTTGAGACTTCGCGCCCCACAACCCACGCGAATCCAACCTATGTGGTTGAGGACATTGTTCATTATTGCGTCGCCAACATGCCGGGCGCAGTGCCGTTGACATCGTCGCACGCCCTGAATAACGCGACGCTTTCGTTCGGGCTTCAACTCGCCGACTACGGATTGGGAGCGCTACGACGCAATCCACACCTTCGCAACGGTCTGAACGTGCATCGCGGACATATTACGTATTTGGCCGTCGCTGAGGCGCTGGGGATGGACTTCGTCGCCCCGGAGGATATTTTGGGGTCGAACTAAAGTTTTTTCAGTTGCAAGTGGGCGGTGTGTCGCACTATATGGAGGGTTGTATCGGCGGCAAAACTTTAGCCGCCCGACAAGGCGTCCGTTAGATGAACTTGCCTTAGCAACAACCATGAACGGACGGGGAGAGTTTTGATGTTAAAAAGCGCTTTTAGAACCGGCTTTTTCATACTTGCGGCGGCTTCCGTTACCGTAACGGCGGCAAGCGCCCGGTCATTCGGTCTCGCGGGTAATGCATCTAACGACGCCGTACACTCGAAAAAACAAGCCGAAGTGTCGATCTTCGACGCAATGCTGTCTTTGTTGGCGTCTGGTTTTCAGTTGGCGACCCTGCCGGCTGACCCTGCCCCAGCTGCGTCGCCTCAAGCTCCCGATGCCAAACCGGCTTGTGAAATGGACGCCGCGCCGCCTGCCGCCAATCAAACCACTGCGCCGCCGGCTAAGAAACGGACAACGACCTCTGTCGGACCGGAGCCGTTTTACCTGGGGTTCTGATACGGGTTTAAGCGACCTTTTTATAATGTCGCACGCGACTTCTATTACTTGCTCGCATAGGCGGTCCGGAAACTGAGCGGAAGCAGCAGGTTTCTTCTATGAGGCCATCTTCTACTCGCCGCAGTAGTCAGCAGCATTTATTGAATGAGATCGCTGGCAGTCGCCGGGCTCGACAACAACTCCAGAAATGCAACCCATGGATCGACGCCGGTCGAGACGTCGCGCGCGATTTTAGCCGCTACTATGTCCCGGCCTAGATTGTAATTGATGACATAGCCACGATACCGCTCGACGAAGCTCAGGCTTTTTTCCGCGCGCTCGGGCGACGTCAGGCCATATTTCGTCAACAAAGCGACAGCTTCAGCTCGTGCAATCCGCCCATCGAGATAATCGCGCGCGATAAAATTGCGCGCATGCGACAAGCGCTGTTGAAGTTTGTTGAGTTCAGCCAATTTCGGCGCGTCGGCGGGGTTTAACCCGGCCAGCGGAAACAAGACATCTCGTTCGAAAATCGTTTTTTCCTCGCCTGGAAACGCGAGTTCAATGCCGAAATTAGCAGAGCCCTCCGCGATCAGCGAAAGCGGGCTGAAAAGCGGATAGAGGGTATATTCGACCCAGCCCTCTCCATCGACGATTTCGCGCTCGATCAACGTATTCCAAAAATGGTGGCCTGGATAACCTTCATGACACCCGAGATCGACTGCGCGATCAATGCCGATTGGCAGATCAACATTGATTTCAATAAGGCTTTCGAAATCGCCCTGATACCAGTTGTATCCGCCCCACGGTTTATCCGTCACAAATTCAAGCCGGAACGTTTCACTTTCTGGCAGGTTAACATGGGCCAGGGTTCGTTCGCGGCACGCAGCAATGGCTGCGTCGAATACAGCCGCTCGTTTATCGGCGGATATCGACAGAGACGCGCGGAAGGCGTCGACCCGCGCCGCAAGCGGCGCTTCGCCAGGCAACAGAGCGTCGATGGCGTCGAGCGCGGCGTCAAACTCAGCGATGTCGTATACAGGCGCAACCGCATCGTAGAGCGCGCGCGTCTCTTCGTCGAAGGATAGAGTTTCGCCTTCAACCATTCGGATGCGGGCATGCGCCGATGACAGAAGTCGCCCCAGCATGCGTTCCCGAAGGTCGACTCCGTCGCTCGCAAAGTCCGCTAGCGCATCCGATAGGCGCGCCGCTTCCGCCTTCAGTTCGGCGAGCGGCACACGGCTGGCTTTAGCCTCCACGGCCCATTCGTCCGGCCCGTGATACGCGTCAACATAATCCGGATCGTGCTGACCAAGCGCGAGGCCAAGACGCACGAAGCGTTCGGCCACTTCGTCCACGCTGCCAATCTGAATTGAAGCCTCGGACGGCCCGTCCGCAACGCCCGAACCGGGGTCAGCCCTGTCGCAAGCGGCGACGCCGCTCGCGACGAGGCCGAGAATAATGCCTCGGATCAACTGTGTTTTCCTCAGGCGCGGGTGCCGGAGAAGGTCGACGTGCCGAATGCGCCCAGCTTGACGTTGCCCGCCAACGCATCGCCATCCACTTTGCCGTCAAACTCGAGCGTGATCGGCATCGGCGAGGTTACTTTGGCGTGCCACATCACCTTGTCGCCATCCACTTTTCCGTTTTCGATTTTAACCGACCCCATATTGCCGGTCATCTCGCCGGTCAGATCCGCGCCCGCCGCAGCGAGGCTGAGAACGCCCGATTGTTCGCCCATAGGCGTTTTAATTTTCAGGTTCCACTTGCCGTCGACGGCCATCCAAATTCTCCTATTGCAATGCGAAATGACGCGATCATGCGCGCTGGAAACTTAGCGCATTGCAACCTGCGCGCAAGCGCAGTGGGCAGTCAGGGCGGTCTTAGCAACCCGCGACGCCAAGCAGTCAGAGTCGTGACAACAACGGATCGGCGAACAGTCCGACAAGGGCCAAGCCGCTAAAAGTTACTAGAATCGCCAGCGCACACATCACGCAGATCGTGCAAGCGTTCTGGAGCATCGTATGCATTCGATAACCCCCTTCATCGGCTGAAGGAAGGTAACAAAAAAGCAATATAACGCAACACCTCAGGGCTAAAATTCGTTTGCCCACAATATATTGCGGCGCACAAACAACGCATATCCGAAGCGGCGTAAATGCGTTCCGTGGTCGGCTTAATCTTCAAATACAATTTTCACACCGCTGGCTTTACGCCTCTACTCAGGCGCGGTTAGTCCCGAACCATAACGTTTGTAAGCGGTCTTTTTGAACTGCCGCAGCAGCCTCGCGCGGCAGATTGAAGTTTATTCGACGTCCGCTGTGAGCCTAGCGCCCATATATCGCGCAGCTACGTCGATACCAATCCGACTACGGTTGGCGATGCGGATGTCGGCGGGGGCGCTTTCCCAGCTGCCGCCGCGAATAACGCGACGTCCACAGTCACCATTCACTACAGCCGAACCGTCCGTTGGCGCCGTCGCAAAATTATTGACGTAACAATCGGCTACCCACTCGCGAGCGTTGCCAGCAACATCGTAAATACCAAAAGCGTTGGCGGTGAGCGCTCCAACAGGCGCCGCGCCGTTGGTGGCGACCATTGAGCGCTGAAACTTCTCTCCCCACCAATATGGAGTGGTGGAGCCTGCTCGCGCGGCGTATTCCCATTCAGCTTCGGTTGGCAGGCGGTATTTTCGGCCCGTTTCTTTTGATAGCCATGAAGCGTATCCGGTTGCATCGCGCCAAGACAGATAGACCGCCGGGAGCGTGTCACCCTCGTCTGACCCTTTTTCCTTACACGCCCCACTGGCGACACATGCGCCCCACTCTGCGTTCGTTACTTCGTATACACCGATAGCGAAGGATTTCACGGACACTTCGCGCTGGGGACCCTCATAGGCGTTACGTCCGGCTTCAGAAGATGGCGAACCCATCATGAATTTTCCCCCTGGAAGAGTCACCATCAATGGGCAGAGATCGCAATCTCGGAAAGTATTGCCCGCAACTGGTTTTGTAGGCTTTGCAACCGGCGCCGGCTCGGCGGCTGGACCTGGAAGTTCACCGCTCGGCTCGGCCAGAGTTAGATCTTCATCTCCGGCGTTGATGTCATTGACCTCCGCACCGACCGCAAATTCTTGGGCCGCCGCGCCAACTTCTACGAGTTTTTCGGAAGCGCCGCTGACTGGCGCATCCGCCGCAACAGCGGGAACGGACTCTGGCGGCTGCGGCGGATCGACCGGCGGAGACAATCCGGCAGTCGTTGCGCCGCCCATGTTAAATCCGCCCTGCGTAACATAAAATGCGGCGGCGCCGGTGGCGATCAAACCAAGGAAGGCAATGCCCGCGATTAGTCCGCCAGCGGATTTTTTCTTCGCCGGCTGCGATTCGCGCCGGTCCTGAGGCGGCGGCGCAGCCCGAGAGGGCGCTGCTGGCGCGACGACGGCGCGAGGCTGCGCCGGCGCGGCCGCCGGCTTCGTCAAAGCCGCCAGCCGGTTCTGGGCGATCGCTGCAAAAAATCCATTTGGATATCGTTTAAGATAGGCTTCGAAATCTGATGGATCCGTTCCATTCTTGATCGAATTCCAAAATGAGGTTTCAATCGATACGTCTTGCGATGAACCTGCGTTTTTTATGATTTTTGCAGGTTCGGCGTTTTGCCGGAGCACCGCGGTTCGAATGTCCTGCATGAATGCGCGCCAATGGGGATCGTTTCGGTCGCCGCGCCAGTGCCTGAGGTCAGCGGTCTGGACCAGCTCAAATCGAATGGGCCGGTCGCAATCCTCGATCAGCGCTGGCACGAGGGTTGAACTGCGCTCGCCTACGGTCGCTTCCGCGCGCACCCATTTCGAATTGGCCGATCTCTTAGACCAAAGAACGACAACCGCGCCAGCGCTGCGAAGGTTTTGTTCCGTGACCTCATCATAGGTCTCGCCTGCCCTCAGCGCGGCGTCCCACCAGACCGAGAAGCCTTCCGCCGCAAGGGCGCTGGCCACAAGCCCAGCGGTTTCACGATCTTCACGATTATAGGAAATGAATACGTCTGGCACAGACCCCTCCGATGCCCGCTATCTACCGCACACCAATGGATTTTGATAGGTCTGAGATCACGAGGTTGCCCGGACCTGCCGGGTAGAGGCCGGCAGGAGAGCAAATGGCGTTCGCCTTCAACAGTGACATATTCCTGACCGAAACCGATCGCGAGATGGCGAAGCGGGCTTTCCCGAACGTGTCTTTCGCCCTCAACAATCCTGCTCTTCGCGAGATCTTTGAGCTTCATGACCACCGCGCCAACACTGCCAAGAAACGCAGCCGCAGGTGGGGCGTCCTCGCAGTATTGTTGGCCACTACCGCACTCGTTATTGCGGCGAGCTCAAGCCTTTACAACGGGTTTGGACCCGAAACAACGCAAGCAGTCTCGATCGTCGGAGCGTTGTGCGGCATCGCCGGGGTATCGATTGGCTATTTCGGGGTCATGTTCCGAGGCCGCAAGCTGCTTTGGCTGACCGACCGCCTCGCAACCGAACGGATGCGTCAATTTCACTTCCAGCATTACGCTGCCCATGGCGGCGCTATCCTTCGCGGCGCGCGCGACCCGGCGGCGGCCGAGGCTTATCTGAAGCTGCGCGACCGTGACTTCGAACGGTTCAAGGTCAATTTCCTGTCGCGCCTCGAAGACGCATTTCACGCCATGGTCGAGACCGAAGATGCCGGAGGCGGACTGCTGTTTGACTTCATGGAGGACATCCCGCCAGCCGACGACCCAAATCTCGAAGAATACTATCGGGCGTATGAACTGCTGCGTTTTCAACGTCAGCTCGATTACTGCAATCTGCTGCTCAGCGAGAGGCGAAGCGTGTGGCAGCACTCTCCCGCCCGTCAGGCGAAGTTTTTCAGCGCCTTCGCGATCATGTGCCTCGGGCTGATACTGGCGATTGATTCACTCATCTTCCTTGGCGCGATCATAAACCTGCCGATGCTTGCGACCCCTATCTTTTCAGTGGCGGGCATCTGGATGGCGTTTTTCGCCCTCTCAGCCCGCACGATTGAAGAAGGCCTGCAGCCTCGGACGGAGGTCGAGCGCATGCGCCAGTACCGGATCGCGATAAACCGGAGCTACGATCGGTTCCGCGCCGCAAGAACGCCCGAAGAAAAAATCGAACCGATGGTCGACCTCGAAAACGCCTCCTATGAGGAAATGCTGCCCTTCCTGAAAACAAACTTTGAGGCGCGGTTCGTCATGTAGGACCACCGCGCCCAAACAAAGCTTCAATTATCGAGGAAACTGCGAAGCTTGCGGCTACGGCTCGGATGCTTGAGTTTGCGCAGCGCTTTTGCCTCGATCTGGCGAATGCGCTCGCGGGTTACCGAGAATTGTTGGCCCACTTCCTCAAGCGTATGGTCCGTATTCATACCGATCCCGAACCGCATACGGAGCACCCGCTCCTCCCTCGGCGTCAAGGAAGCGAGCACACGCGTCGTCGTCTCGCGCAGGTTTGATTGAATAGCGGCGTCAATAGGCAAAACAGTATTCTTGTCTTCGATAAAGTCGCCAAGATGGCTGTCTTCCTCATCGCCAATTGGCGTTTCCAGGCTGATCGGTTCCTTGGCGATTTTCATCACCTTGCGGACTTTCTCCAACGGCATCGAGAGCTTCTCGGCCAACTCTTCGGGCGTTGGCTCACGACCAATCTCGTGCAGCATCTGGCGCGAAGTGCGGACGATCTTGTTGATCGTCTCAATCATGTGCACCGGTATACGGATCGTGCGGGCCTGGTCGGCGATCGAGCGGGTGATGGCCTGG
>CAZSBU010000105.1:0-7248 GCA_964605055.1 uncultured Caulobacterales bacterium
CCGACAGCAGCACCTGCTGTAAGTTCTGCCAGAGCTGCGCCAATCGCAACAACGAGCTCGCCTTCGTAATGCAGGTCATTTGTCGCCGGAGGGAAAGGCATTGTGCGCCCGCTTTCAAATACCGCGTCCGCAGGCTTCGTGAAAAACACGGGCGGGTCAGCGCGCGGATCTCCGCCCATTTCCTTTATATGGTCGCCATAATTGCGCCCGATGCAAAAAATCCGCCGGACCGGGAACAACCCACCACCGCTCACTCGCACGGCGGGCTGTGGCGGCGGTTGGATAACAAAACTGTTCGCGCTCATCCTGATAACTCTTTTCAATCGTCCGGCGCGATGTCGCCTGGATCTTCCTGTTCATGCGCCGGCACTGATGACGGCAAAGTCGTCGACTGAGGCGCAGGTTCCTGGGCCACGGCGGAGGTGGTCGATAACGGCAAGACGGCCGGCGCAATCGAGCGGATATGGACGTCGCGCTGCGGAAACGGGATTTCAATCCCAGCCTCGGCAAACGCCTTTACAATGGCGAACCGCAAGTCTGTGCGGACGCGCAGGCCCGTTCCAATATCACGTACGAACGCCCGAACTTCAAAGTCGAGCGAAGACTCCCCGAAATTCAAGAACACGACAAACGGTTCAGGAAAGCGAACAATCAGGGGGTGGTCGTTGGCGCATTTCAACAGCACCTCCCGAACTTTTTCAGGATCGGACCCGTAGGCGGCCCCCACCCCGACAATGATCCGACCAAGTTTATCCTTGTGCGTCCAATTGGTTACTGTGGAGCTGATCAACTCCGAATTTGGAACGATAATAGACGAGCGATCAAAAGTTTCGATCTCAGTAGAGCGGACGCTGATCTTCTTGACGATGCCCTCGCCTGACGTAGTGACAATCCAGTCGCCGACTTTGACGGGTCGTTCAAACAGCAGAATGAGCCCAGAGACAAAATTGTTGACGATGCTCTGAAGGCCAAAGCCGACGCCCACAGAAAGAGCGCCGGCAATGAGCGCAAGGTTCGATAAATCGAACCCGAGTGTCGTCACTGACATGAAGATCGCGAGGATAAGCCCGAGATAGCCGATGAGTGTGGTCAGAGAATTTCTGACCCCCGGATCAATCCGGCTGTGAGCAAGCGGCCCCTTGTCAAGCGCGGTACGGAATAAGCGTGTCGCGATGAGCACACCGGCGAACACGATCAGCGCAGCCGCAATCTCTGCAAAGGAAATCGTAGCGCCGCCAATCCGGATACCGATGAATGCTTGCTGGACGAGGTCATAAATGCGCTGTCGATCAACGCCGACAATGAGAAGAATGATCGGTGCAAAAACGATAAAGAGAAGGATGTCGATGGCGAGCCCGGTCCAGAAGGCTACGGCGCCGGTTTCGTCCTCACTGGCGGCTTCCGGCGTTTCTTTGGCTTCCCCGTTGCGACTGAGCCGGGCATCCAGCTGGCGCACCAACCACGCGACGCCTTGATTAGCGATAGCCCGTAAAAACCATGCAGCAGCTGCGGCCAGCCCAAGGAATAAAATTCTTGAGGCGGCAAATTCAGCAAGTGCGACAAAGCCAAGCAAAGCGGCAACAATGATGACGATCGACGCCATCCTGAGGACAGGGCGTACTCGCCGGAACAGACCGCCGCGAGGTGGTTTTCGATCTGTAGCGCTTGAATCAACCGGAACTGTTGGATCAGTAACAGTAAGTGTCCAGAACCGTGGCGCACATGCGAAGAACAGCGTTAGCCCCATTGTTGCAGCGCCAACTGCACGAACAAACGTATCCGCTGAAGCGTCCGCGCCCGACGCTGCGCCAATGGCTTTCGTTACCATCACCACCGCAAAAATTGCTGCGTAGCAAACGATAAGCGTACGGACCTGCGTTGCCCGCGCCGGATCAACAGGGGCCAGCGCCCATTGCGCCGCATGATCGCGTGCGGCGGCGCGGCCAAAAAAGCCGCTTGCAAAGCCTTCTGCCGCTGCGAAAACTATCAGCGCGCGCCAGATTGCATTGATGACGGGGCTTGCCGAAGCGTCAACAAGGCCAAGGCTCCGCGCCGCTGCAATAACAACAACGCCACCGATCGCCGCTGACGACAGACGCGCCATCATGGTCAGGCCGGCCAGTGTCAGGCGCCGGGAGTCGGTCGGCGCGCCTTGCATGAAGCGGCCCGATATCGACCGCCGCGCAACCCGGGTGGCCGGCCCGAAGATAAGGATGGCGAGGACGAGCGCGGCCGCCATGACCGCGAAGGGGAATACGCGCCCGCGATCATCGCCGCCACGATTGCTGTCTCGTTCCAAGCGCTCAAAGTAGGCGTCGAATTTGTCACCGACGCCGCTCGCGGCGACCGCTGCCGACGCCCACAATCGCGGATCGATCAGCGCGGGGCCGCGCTCTAGAAGCCCGGCATAGAACGAGACTATTCTTCGTTGACTAACGCGCGTCAGTAGCGCGCTTGCGAGTTCGAGATTGGCAAGCGTCCGGCGCTGCTGACCCTCAAGGGCGCCCACTTGGACAACGAGCCGCGCACGCTGGTTCGCAACAGACGACGCCTCCGGAGGATCGTTCTCTCCCGGCGCCGGACCTAACAGATCGATCTCTGATGAGACGCGACGGAGGTCGACTTCGATAGCCGCCAATCGCGCGCGTCCTTCCGCAATCAGGTCGCGCAAGACCGCATCCGCTGTCTGGATTGTTTCTAAATCACCCGCGTCGATGCGCTCGGCAAGGTCGCCGAGATCGCGCGCCGCTGCAGCAATCTCTTTGTCCCGCGTTACGGCTTCGGCTGAGAGGCCAGCCTGCGCCGACGCTGGGGAGGCGCCCACCAAAACTGCGATGCAAAACACAGCCAACGTCGCGGCGATAATCCGACAGAGCGTTCTGAACATACGCATATCGGAACTGACGGGCGCGAACTGGCGAGCGGCAAGCAAGGTCAAAGGATCTTCTGACCCGTTTTCGCCCAGTCCGAGAGGAAGGCATCCAGACCCTTATCCGTCAGCGGATGATGGGCGAGCGCTCGAACAACCGAGGGCGGCAGCGTCGCAACGTCAGCGCCAGCAAGCGCCGCATCCCGAACGTGCAGAGGCGAGCGAATTGAAGCTGCGAGAATTGCCGTATCGAAATCGTAGTTATCATATATCTGTCGGATCTCGCGGATGAGTTCCATCCCCTCCCCGCCGATATCGTCGAGACGGCCGATAAAGGGTGAAATGAATGTCGCTCCCGCCTTGGCCGCCAGTAGCGCCTGGTTGGCCGTAAAACAGAGCGTCACGTTGGTCATGATCCCATCGTTGGAAAGCGCCCGGCAGGCGGTGACGCCGTCGAGCGTCAACGGCAGTTTGACGGCGACGTTTTCCGCAATCTCGCTGAGCGATTTTCCTTCGCGGATCATCGCTTCTGCTTCCGTTGCGGTCACCTCGGCGCTCACAGGCCCATCAACGAGGTCGCATATCTCCGCGATGACCTGACGAAAATCCCGACCTGACTTCATGATCAAGGTTGGATTGGTCGTTACGCCGTCGACCAGCCCGGTGGGCAGGAGGCGCTTGATCTCGTCAATTTCGGCGGTGTCGATGAAAAACTGCATGGCTTAGCCTTTCGAGTCGGTGGCCTTGGGGACGGTCTAACAAAACCCGCCCAAGGAACAAAGGCCGCGCCGCGCAAATCCCGGCCTGCCGCGCGACAATCGGCCCTCCGTCAAGCCGCCCGCTTGCCACCTGACGCGGCCCGCGCGCATAAGCCGCTCTCAATCGCCTCGAGCAGCGGTGGAAACGGCATGGCGGTGCCCAAAACGGACGTTCTAATCATTGGTGCGGGCCATAATGGCCTCGTTTGCGGATGGTATCTTGCCTCGGCCGGCCTCTCTGTCCGCATGGTCGAGCGCCGGAGCATTGTCGGCGGAGCGGCGGTTACCGAAGAATTCCATCCGGGTTTCCGCAATTCGACGGCGAGCTACACTGTCAGTCTCCTCAATCCGAAGGTCATCGCTGATCTGGAGTTAAGCCGCTTCGGGTTGCGCATCGTTGAGCGCGACATTGCCAATTTCTGGCCGCTCGGCGCTGATCCCGGGGCATTTCTGAAACTGCCGTTCGAGGCGGATCGGGCGCACACGGAGTTCGAGCGGATTTCTCCGGCTGACGCCGCCGCTTTACCCGCCTATTTCGCCGCCATTGAACGCGGCGCAGATGTGCTGCGCGAGCTGGTACTGCAGGCGCCGCCCAATCTGGGCGGCGGCCTCGGCGATATTTGGCGGGCATTACGCGCCGGCGACCAATTGCGCCGCCTGAAGTTCGCCGATCAGCGGCTGATCGCCGACCTCTTCACGAAGTCTGCGGCGGAATTCTTGAAAGGGTATTTTTCCCATCCGGCTGTCATTGGCGCCTTCGCGTTCGATGGCATCGTCGGAGCCTACGCGTCGCCCTATACGCCCGGAACGGCATACGTACTCCTGCATCACGCCTTTGGCGAAGTGAACGGCGTGCGCGGCCGATGGGGCCACGCAATCGGCGGAATGGGGGCGATCACGGAGGCTATGCGCCGAGCGGCCGTTGAAAAGGGCGTCGATATTCGGACGGACGCCGCTGTTGCACAGCTATTGACCAGCGAAGGCAAAGCGACCGGCGTTCGCCTCGAAAGCGGTGAGACGATCAGCGCCAGAATATGCGTCGCCAACGTCAATCCGAAACTGCTGTTGACTGAATTGGCCCCTGAAGGAGCGATTGACGCGGACATTGTCAGCCGTATGCGAAATTACGCCTGCGGCTCGGGTACGCTCCGAATGAATGTCGCCCTGTCGGAACTGCCGGATTTCAGCTGCATTTCGGGACGAACCGCCGCCGAGCACCATCGCGCGGGCATCATCATTGGCCCAAGCGTCGATTATCTTGACCGCGCCTATCTCGACGCGCGGCGAGACGGATGGGCCAAGGCCCCCGTCGTTGAGATCCTCATCCCCTCGACGATGGACGATAGTCTTGCGCCAGATGGAAAACACGTCGCCAGCCTCTTTTGTCAGCATTTCGCTCCGGAACTGCCCGATGGACGGACATGGGACGATTGCCGCGATGCCGCGGCGGACGCCGCCATCGAGGCCGTTGCTGCGTTCGCGCCAAACTTCACGGACAGCATCATTGCGCGGCAAATTCACACCCCGCTCGACCTCGAACGCAAATTCGGATTAACCGGCGGCGACATTTTCCATGGCCGCCTCTCGCTCGATCAGATGTTCTCGGCCCGTCCGCAGATCGGCTTTGCCGATTACCGCATGCCGCTGGAAGGGCTCTATCTGTGCGGCTCGGGCGCGCATCCGGGCGGCGGCGTGACCGGCGCGCCCGGCCATAATGCCGCCCGCGCTGTGCTGCAGGATGTCCGCGCCCGTCGCATCTAATCGGCTTTTAGCACTTTCTCGATTTCTGGCGCGATCGATTCCGGGGTATCCTGAGGCCCGAAGCGCGCGACAACTGCGCCACTCTTGTCGACAAGAAACTTGGTGAAGTTCCACTTGATTGACGTTGTGCCCGCAAGACCCTTCTTCTGCGTCTTCAGAAACTCATAAAGCGGGTGCGCCGACGATCCGTTCACGTCAATCTTGGCGAACATCGGGAAGGTCACCCCATAAGTTGTCGAACAGAAGCTTGCGATTTCCATTTCGGTGCCTGGCTCTTGCGCGCCAAATTGATTCGATGGAAACCCGAGCACCTTGAAGCCCTGTTGTGCAAATTTATCGTGCAATGCCTGCAATCCGGCATATTGCGGGGTGAAACCGCATTTGCTGGCGACGTTGACGATCAGCAAAGCTTCTCCTCGATAGTCGCCAAGCGATTGATTTGATCCATCAAGCCGCCGGGCGTGGAAGTCATAAACAGTTGTGATCATCTCGCTCTCCCCATTGTGTCTGCGGTCGTTCGCGGCTTGTGCGCAGCGCGATTGTCCACCTGCAGCGGCCTTCCTATAGTTTCCCACCGTAGCGGGAAAGCGCCTGCGGCAGTACAGATGAGGTCGATGTGAAGTTTGTTGGAACACGGGATTACATTGCGACGGCCGACCTGAAAGTTGCCGTTAACGCCGCCGTGACGCTTGAGCGCCCTCTACTGATTAAGGGCGAACCGGGTACGGGAAAGACCGTGCTGGCGCAGGAAGTCGCCAAGGCGTTAGGCGCGCCCTTACTTGAATGGCACATCAAATCGACCACCAAGGCTCATCAGGGTCTGTATGAATACGACGCAGTCGCCCGCCTTCGGGACGGACAACTCGGCGAGGAACGCGCCCGCGACGTGCGTAATTACATCAAGCGCGGGAAGCTTTGGGACGCCTTCACGGCGCCGGATCGCCCGGTCCTGCTCATCGACGAAATCGACAAAGCTGACATCGAATTTCCGAACGACCTTCTGCAGGAGCTCGATCGCATGGAGTTCTTTGTTTATGAGACTGGCGAGACGGTCCGGGCCGAGAAGCGCCCTGTGGTCATCATTACGTCAAACAACGAAAAGGAACTGCCTGACGCCTTTCTGCGCCGGTGTTTTTTCCACTTCATCAAATTTCCCGATCCGCAGACGATGGCCGAAATCGTCGAAGTGCATTTTTCGGGCGTAAAGCAGCGCCTCGTCGCTGACGCGCTCAAGATCTTTTATGAAATCCGCGAGGTGCCGGGCCTCAAGAAAAAGCCCTCTACCTCTGAGCTTCTCGATTGGCTGAAGCTGCTTCTGTCGGAAGATGTCCCAGAGGAAGTGCTGCGCGAGCGCGATCCTCGAAAAGCCATTCCCCCGCTGCATGGAGCGCTCCTGAAAAACGAGCAGGATGTCCACATGTTCGAGCGGCTTGCGTTTCTCGCCCGTCGCGAAAATGGCTGACCACCGCCGGCGGCGACATATATGATCGGGTCATGCGTAGTGACGCTCACAGACTAAACGTAAACGGACTTGAGCACTTCGTGCGCGATTGCGGCGCCATTGAGGGCCGCGCAGCGCTATTGATGCACGGCTTTCCGGACAGCGGCTCTTTATGGTCGAAAGTTACCCCGCTTCTCGCCGCTGCCGGCTACAGGGTAATCGTTCCTGACATGCGCGGTTTCGGCGAATCGGACATGGCTCAAAGTCTCCCGGACTATGAGCTACGTCGCGGCGCGATACCCGACATGGTCGGCATCTTGGACGCGCTCGCCATTTCCAAAGCGCACGTCGTTGGCCATGATTTCGGTGCGGCGGTCGCCTGGGCGTTAGCGGCGGAACGGCCTGACCGTACCCTAACG
>CAZSBU010000105.1:7258-8570 GCA_964605055.1 uncultured Caulobacterales bacterium
GCTCTTTCTGTCGGCCATCCGCGCGCCTTCCTCGCGGCGGGCGCCGAACAGAAATGGCGCAGCCTCTACATCATTTTCCACCAGTTCAGGGGTCTGTGCGAAGCCGCCTATCGCGCGAACGACTGGGCCATCTTGCGGCGGCATTGGTCAGGTCATGGGGACATTGAAGAAGCCATCGCCCTGCTCGACCGGCCCGGGAGATTGACGGCAGGGCTCAACTGGTATCGCTCAAACATCAGCTTCGCGCGCATGGTCCGTCCACCAGCGCCCGGAGATATGGGCCGGGAGCGGGTCTCCATTCCAACATTGGGCATCTGGAGCGACGCGGACCGATATCTGACCGAGAGGCAAATGACGCTATCGGGCGATTACGTTGATGGATCATGGCGATATGAGAAAATCACCGGCGTCGGGCACTGGATACCTCTCGACGCGCCTGACCGTCTGGCGGCGTTGCTGATTGGCCACTGGCAGAACAGCGGAGACGTTCCAGGCGCGTGATCGACCACGTTGGCACTGGCCATTGGCAGTCCGATCGGACACTATTTCTGTCCGGCTGCGGCTCTTAGCCAAACCGGGGGGTTACTGTCCGCTCAGTAGGGTGCGGATAAATAAGTGTCTTATAGCATAGGGTTGCGTTGTATCGTTTGATGATTGCCTGAAGAATTAATCCGTCTTTTCACGGCAAGCGCCGTGAACGGGATAGCGACCGGCAATCTTTTTCGGGGTGGGGCATGCAGGAACTTCTCGGCGCGTTGCCGTTTCTCTTCATTTTGTTTGCGTTCTTTATCATTCCGGCGCTGACGCGGCAGCAGCGGGGCGCGCTGCTCGAGCGCGAATTCAGCCGCGTACAGCGCAAGCGAAAATCGCGCATTATCGCGATCGTTCACCGGCAGGAGCCGATGGGCCTTCTAGGCATCCCGATCCTTCGGTACATCGACTTGAACGACGCCGAAGACGTTCTTGAAGCGATTCGGACAACGCCGCCCAAACAACCCCTCGAAATCATTCTGCATACGCCGGGCGGGCTCGTGCTTCCCGCTCTGCAGATCGCGCGCGCCTTGAAAGCTCACCCCGGTCCGAAGCGCGTCTTCGTGCCCCATTACGCCATGTCCGGCGGCACGCTGATCGCTTTGGCCGCCGATGAAATTATCCTGAATAAACACGCCGTACTCGGACCGATCGATCCGCAGATCGATGGCTTTCCTGCCGCGTCGCTAATGCGCGTGCGCGACCAGAAGTCGCCAGACGCCTGCGAGGCGTGGCGAGCATCGAGGACGTTTCGGATATCCACGAACAGGCTCACGCGCGC
>CAZSBU010000106.1:0-8035 GCA_964605055.1 uncultured Caulobacterales bacterium
AACAATCGGCGCTCGCCGCCGCCCGCGCCTGGGCCGAGACAAAGAGCCTGACGCCGAATGAAGCGGCGCGTTTCGGGCTGCAACTCAATCAGGACGGCCGCCGGCGGGGCGCGCTCGACCTCCTCGCCATGCCGGGCGTCGATATGACGATGCTGGCGCGCGTGTGGCCGGAAGCGGCTGCTTTCACGCCCGAGATCGCCCGGCAACTCGAAATCGAGGCGCTTTACGCGGGTTATCTGGATCGGCAGGAGGCCGACATAGTCGCGTTCCGAAAGGACGAGGCGCTGCGCCTGCCTGACGATATCCGCTATGAAGACATTCCGGCGCTTTCCCACGAGGTGCGCCAGAAACTGAGCGCGGCCCGCCCCGTGACGCTGGGGCAGGCGGGCCGCATCGAAGGGGTGACGCCGGCGGCGCTCGCCGTCCTTATCGCCTATATCCGCAAGCGCGGCGAGCGCGTCGCCTGAACCATGAGCGCTCCCTACAAGACAGAATCCGGCCCCGAAGCCTACGGTCCGGCCGAGTTCGCCGCCGAGTTCAATGTTTCACGTGAAACAATGGACCGGCTGACCGCGTATGACGCGGCGCTGATGGAGGCGGCCAAGCTGCATAATTTGATGGCGCCCTCGACGATCCCCGTCCGATGGGCGCGGCATTACCGGGACTCAGCCCAGCTGTTTGCGCTCCTGCCGCAAGCCCAAAAGTCTCGTCCGCGCCGCCTCGTCGACATCGGTAGCGGCGCGGGGTTCCCGGGCCTTGTGCTGGCGGCGATGGGCGCCGACGGGGGTCTGAAAGTCGACCTTGTCGAATCAGTTGGCAAAAAGGCCCGCTTTCTGGCGGAGGCGGGGGCGGCGATGGGTCTTGCGAATCTGGCGGTATGGCCGCAGCGCGTTGAAAACACTTGTCTATCGCCGCCGGACGTCATCACGGCCAGGGCGCTCGCCCCGCTCGAGAGATTGCTCGGCTATGCCGTTGGATTGGCGAATGAAAAAACGCTGCTTCTGTTTCCAAAGGGACAAGATGTAGCGGATGAATTGACCGCAGCCGCTAAATCTTGGCATATGGAGGTGGAAAGCCACCCCAGTCTGACGAACCCCGGTTCGACGATTCTGGCGATCAGGAACCTTCGCCGCAAGCCGGTCGGACGCAACGCCGGCGGCGGCTCGCAGGCCCGACGCAGCGCCGGGCGTGATCGACCAGGGGGCAAGAGGAGCGGAACAGGAACGCCGTGACCGACAGAACGCCCCATCCCGGTCCTTCCGCCCATCCTGCCCCTCATGGCAAAGGCCGCCGCCCGCGCATTCTTGCGATCGCCAATCAGAAAGGCGGGGTCGGCAAAACAACGACCGCCATCAACCTCTCAACGGCGCTTGCCGCCGTCGGCGAACGCGTGCTGCTGATTGACCTCGATCCGCAGGGTAACGCCTCGACCGGCCTCGGGCTCAGCGCCGCCGATCGCGACGCGACGACGTACGACGTTCTCATGGGCGCCCGCCGGCTTGCGGAGGCGGCTCGCCCGACGAACGTCCCCCGGCTCAGCCTCGCACCGGGCGGCGTCGATCTCGCCGGCGCGGAGATCGAACTCATTGAGGCGGAGCGGCGCCACTTCCGTCTGGCAGACGCGCTGGCCGACTATGCCGCGGGCGCCGGCGGGGATGCGCCGACCTATATCGTCATCGACTGTCCGCCGTCGCTCAGCCTGCTGACGGTCAATGCGCTGACGGCGGCCGATGCGGTCTTGATTCCGCTGCAGTGCGAGTTTTTCGCGCTCGAAGGCCTGTCGCAGATCATGCGGACGATCGAGACCGTCCGTGCGCGCCTTAACTCGCGGCTCGAGCTGCAAGGCGTCGTGCTGACCATGTATGACGGGCGCAATCGACTGTCAGCGCAGGTCGAGGCCGACGTACGACGCCATCTCAGCGACAAGGTTTATCAGACCGTCATCCCGCGCAATGTGCGCGTATCGGAAGCGCCAAGCCACGGCTTGCCGGCGCTGCTCTACGACCTGAAATGCGCGGGCAGCCAGGCCTATGTCCGGCTCGCAAGCGAAGTGATCCAGCGCGAACGGCTGAGCCGGCAGGCGGCCTGAGGAGAACCGAGATGAACGCAATGCGGCCGCAACGGGGACTGGGACGGGGCCTTGAGGCCTTGCTCGGCGACGCGCCCGCGCCATCGAGCGCCGCGACGGACGCGGCGGCGGATGCGACTCTGCCTGATCGGTCCGCGCCCGGCGCTGCGCGCGGCGAGACGGTGCTGCCGGTAGCGTTCCTCAGGCCAAACCCTGACCAGCCGCGCCGGTTGTTTGACGAGGCCGCTCTCGAAGAACTCGCCAGCTCCATTCGGGCGCGCGGGCTGCTGCAGCCCATCATCGTCCGGCCGACGGACGCGCCCGACGCCTATGAAATTGTCGCAGGCGAGCGGCGCTGGCGCGCGGCGCAGCGCGCGCAACTGCATGCCGTTCCCGTCATCATTCGTGACCTGACGGATACAGAGACGGCGGAAATCGCGCTGATCGAAAACGTGCAGCGCGTCGACCTGAACTCCATGGAGGAGGCCGAGGCCTATGCGCGCCTTGCGAGCGCATACGGCCGCACGCAGGAAGAAATCGCGCGCGCGGTCGGCAAGTCGCGCAGTCATGTCGCCAATACGATGCGGCTCGTCGAGTTGCCGCCGAAGACGCGCGAGGCGCTGCGCAATGGCGTTATCACGGCCGGACACGCCCGGGCCCTTCTGCCTCTCGACGAGGCTGACCTCGCCATCGACCTCGTCGTGAAGAACCGCCTGTCGGTGCGCGAGACGGAGAAGTTCGTCAAAGCCACGATCGAGGCGCGCGTCAAGGCGCGGCGAGGCGAGGCGCCGATCCTGCGCAAGCCGGTCATGACGCCGCCCGCCGGCAAGAAAGACGCCGATACGCGCGCGCTCGAAGCCGATCTCGCGGCGGCCCTGGGGCTCGAAGTGGAAATCGCGCACACGCCGAAGGGGGCTGGCGCGCTCACCATCCGCTACCGCAATCTCGATCAGCTCGACGATGTATGCCGGCGCCTGATGGGTACGGGCGTCTAGTCGACGCGTACGCCGCCTTTAAAGATATGGCGTATACGGCGCATATCCGAAAGATTTGTCAGCGGATCGCCGTCAACAACCAGAATATCGGCGTATTTTCCGGGCTCAAGCGTGCCGATATTATCATCCGTACCAAGAATTTTAGCATTGATGGCGGTAGCGGCGACGATGACCTCCATGGAAGACATTCCGGTGACCTCATGCGTCAGCGCCATCTCGCGCCACATGGCGTTATGATGCGGATTGCCGCGCGTTCCTGAATCGCTTGAGATGGCGAAGATCGCGCCTTTGTCTTTCAGGTCTTTCAGTTTCGAAAACCGTCCCGCCTTGTCTTCAATGGCGCGCCGATAAATCGAATGCTTGGACAAATCATTCTCGCGATAGGATCGGCGAATGTCCGCATAGAGATCGGCGGGGACATCGCGGCGCCAGCGCGGATCGTCCGTCAGTTCCGGGTTCTCGATAATCATGCCTAGACCTTCAAGCGCGATGATCGTAGGGGCCATCGCAACTTTGTTGTCGACAATCATGCGAACGATATCGGGGTCATAGGCAAGCGTTTCATCAACGCCGATATGCTCGATTGTATCGTATTCGCCGAGCCCGGCTTCCAAGGCTGTGCGCACGGCTTCAGCGGCATAGATGTGGGAGGCGACGCGCAGGCCGAGGCTATGGGCCTCGTCATAGATGGCTGCCAGTTCGTCTCGCGTCAGCGCTTCGTCCTGCGTCTTGATGACGTCAACGCCCATTTCCTTCAAGGTCCGCACTTTCTCGCGCGCGTCGTCCGGCCCGTCGATCACCCAGGTGTCGACATAGGATTTCGAAACAAAAGCGGTTGTCGACTTTCGCAGGAAAGGTCCGGCAATGAAGGTGCGCGGCCCCTGAATGCGCCCCGAATCGACTTCATCCCTCAGCCAGAAAATGTTGTCGATGTCCGAGCCGAGATCGCGAACTGAAGTGACGCCCGCCCGCAGCATGGCGCGCGCCGCCGCCGGCAGGATGTCTGTCCGCATCCGATCTTCATAAGTTCCGAACCAGTGATCGTAATCGGCGTGGCCGAGGATGTCGAAATGAACGTGTACGTCGACAAGCCCCGGCATGACGGTCATGCCATTGGCGTCGACCACGCGCGCGCTTTTTGGAATAGCGATTTCGCCTTCTCGCCCCACCGCCTTGATGCGATCGTCCTCAATGAGCACGACGCCATCGACGATGGGCGCGCCGCCCGTTCCATCGATGATCCGCCCGCCAACGATGGCGACGGTCTCGGCAGCGGCGGGTCCTGCGGCAAGAATGAGGCTGGCGTCTAACGTTGCAACGACACCAAAGCTACGCCAGCGCAAGACTTGCTGCGCGATAGAGCATATAACCGTTCCGCTCATAACACCTCTCCACAACTCGCAGAGGACTGTACCGCCGCGGCGGAGAGTTGTAATCAGCACGGCGCAGATATTCGCACTCCAATCATCCGTCTGCGCTACGCCCGCGCCTTGCGATTCCTGCAATGCTCAACGCCGCCCGTTCGCCCATGGTCCAGGCGGGAAGGCCGGTTGTCTTGACGCTGAATTCCGCCTCGATAAGCAGGTCGAGCGCGCGGTCCAGCATTGCTGGCGACCAGCTTCTGAGCCGCGCCGCAAAGGCCTTTTCTTCCATGAAGAAAACCTGCGGGCGCAAGGACTTCATCGCATCCTCGACCGACTTTCCCGACGCGATCAACGCTTGCGCCTCGGCGAGGCGGTTTATCTGCCGCGACAGCGCCCGCAGCAGCGTTACGGGAGCAGCGCCGGCAACCGCTGACTGATGAAGAGCGCGCGACAGCCTCGCCATGTCGCCATCGGCCGCCGCCGCTGCAGCCTCATCCAGCGCTTCGCCTACGCCGTCGGCGAGATTGGCGCGCACATCTGCAAGGCTTATCCGCCCTGGCCCAGAGCGCAACGCCGCCGGCCCGCAATAGGTGATCAGCTTGGCGATCTCGGAGCGCGTTACGCCCCGGTCTTCGCCGAGCGTTGCGGTGAGAAGGCTCAGCGCATCCTCGTCAAAGGCGAGCCCCTCCGCGCGCGTCATTTCCATCGCCAGCGCGCGGATGTCGCGAATATTGTCGACATAGCAGGGCAGCGTTGCGCAGCGGGATGATTTCTCGAACCGCGGCAGTAGTTTTGATTTCCTCCGATCAAATTCCGGGCCTTCTACGATAACGAACGCCGCGGGTTTAAGATGTCCGCCATCAAGCGCCTCGATCAGATTGAAGATCGCCGGGCCTGCTATGGCTTCGCTGGTTATCCGGACCCTGACGACGCGATCGCCGCCCATCAGCGACTGTGCGGCGGTTTCGTCCGCAAGGCGCGCCGGATCGCTCTTCAGATCCGCATCGGAAAATGACGTTACATTGAACGCGTCCTTCAGATCGGGCGCCACTTGGAGAGCGATGACATCGGAGCGTTCACGAACGAGCCCCTGATCGGGACCGTATATCAGAACGGCCGCTATTGTCGGGTCGCGTTTCTTGACGAAGCCCTCAATCGCGCGGCCCTTCAGCGCGACCATTATAGGCCGGCCCCGGAAGTCTTTGCCGCAGCGCGCTCAGCCTTGTCGTCCTTCTCGGCCAACTTCAGAAGAATGTCGCGCTCGATGTCTTCGACAAGTTCGCGCGCCGCCTTCTCGCGCGCGGCGTTCTCGGCGAATAGCGTCGAATATTGCGAACTGACGATGTTGAACGAGGCGATCGATCGCGCCTCACCGGTCAGGTTTTCTCCGGTCCGCCGATTGGTCAGCGTATACCGGCCGACGAGCCTGTAATTGAATCGCGTAACCGAGGCGTCAATTTGTACGGCCAGACGCTCGGACTGCTCCGTTGCTTCGACCCGGAGATCATAGAGCGCGTCGGCGGAGGCGTCCGCGCGCGCAGAGCGGCGCGCAAAGTTGCGCGACAACTGATCGGCGACGGTTGGCGGCGCAGCGAGGTCGGCGAGATAGATCGAGCGCAGGCCGGGCGTTCTCACGCCTGCGTCCGTTTCGTTCGTTGCGTAAAGGGGCTGGAAACCGCACCCGGACAGCCCCAGCCCAGCGGCGACGAGCGCGGCGGCGGCGAGGCGTTTCATCAGCGTCCGGCGCATGGCGCGAGCTCCCTTCGATTGGCGGCGCGCACTCACGCGGCGACGATGTTGACGATGCGTCCCGGCACGACGACGACCTTGCGCACGGACAGCCCGGAGAGGTGGCGTTGCACCGCCGGGTCGGCGAGCGCCAGCGCCTCCACATCTGCGGCGCTCGCATCGGCCGCAACGACGACTTCAGCGCGCCGTTTGCCATTGATCTGCACGCCAAGCGAAAGCGTGTCGGCGACAAGGAGGGCGGGGTCCGCCTCCGGCCAATCTGCTTCGAAAACAAACCGCGCGCTCGCCGATTGCGCCCTGCCGAGCAGCGCCCAGCATTCCTCGGCGAGGTGCGGGGCGAACGGCGCGATCAGCCGGGTCAGCACGCTGAGCGCCTCTGCGCGCGCCCAGGCGTCGGCTTCGTTGTAAGGCGCGCTGCCGCCATCGCCTGATTTGCGCAGCGCATTGACGAACTCATAGAGGCGCGCAATCGCCTTGTTGAAGCGGAAGCCCTCGATGTCGGCGGTCACGCCCGCAATGGCCGCGTGGGTCGCGCGGCGCAGGGCGCGCGCGGTCTCGCTCATATGGGACGGCGGGGCGGAGAGGTCATGCGCGCCATGGCCCTCGGCGCCTGTCCCACACCCGCGCCATCAGCTTCCATGCGCCGACAACGCCGGCGTCGGTCCACTCGACGTCGCGTTCGGGGGGCGAGTCAGAGAGCATGAACCAGCGCGCCGCGTCCGCCCCGTACTGGTCGGCGATGGCCTCCGGCGAGACGACGTTCTTCTTCGACTTCGACATCTTTTCGATAGGAAGCGCTGCAACTGGAACTAATTCAAAGCCTGTCTCACTAGGCTTTTCCCATAATAGCCATTCATCAGGGTCGATTTTTGCGACTACATTATTGGGGTAAATTTCTGTTAGCTGCATTACGGCCGCGCCGCTGCTGCGGTACGAGGCAAAATTTGGTAGTATTCCGCCCAAACGTAATGCCGATTTTTTCCCGCTCTCTATCAGTGGACACCATCGGCGTTTCAGGTGCGCAATTTCCTCTTGCGTTGGTCGTCTGACGGCTTCTGGAAGAACCCAATCTTCAAGTATGTCTCGATACGTCTCATGCGTCACCATCCCCTGCGTGAATAGGTTTGCGAAGGGCTCGCTCGCGCCTTTCAGATGCCCGGTGGCGGCCATGGCGCGGGTGAAATAGCGCGCATAGAGAAGATGCAGGATCGCGTGCTCGACGCCGCCGATATATTGATCGACCGGCATCCAATAGGCGGCGTCGGCGGCATCGACCGGTGCGTTGTCGCGCGTCTCGGGACGAGTGGCAAAGCGCGCGAAATACCACGAAGAGTCGACAAACGTATCCATCGTGTCAGTCTCGCGCCGCGCCGGCCCGCCGCAGGAGGGGCACGGAACATTGAGCCACTCGGCGTTGCGCGCCAGCGGATTGCCGGGCGTTGAGAATTCCGCCGCGTCGATGTCGGGCAGCTTGACCGGCAGTTGATCGTCCGGAACCGGCGTGACGCCGCAGGCGTCGCAATGAATGGCCGGGATGGGGCAGCCCCAGAAGCGCTGACGCGAGACGCCCCAGTCCCGCAGGCGCCAGTTGACGGTCGCCTTGCCCTTGCCGAGCGCGGCGAGCTTTTCGATGGCGGCCTCGATCGCGTCGTCTGTGGATAGCCCGTTCAGGAAATCCGAATTGTAGATTACGCCGTCGTCTGTATACGCCTTGTCGGCGACCGCGAAGGTTGCGGTGTCTTCGCCCGGCGGCAAAACGACCGGCACAACGTCGAGCCCATATTTGCGAGCGAAATCGAGGTCGCGCTGGTCGTGCGCCGGACAGCCGAAGATAGCGCCGGAGCCGTAACCCATAAGGA
>CAZSBU010000106.1:8045-8564 GCA_964605055.1 uncultured Caulobacterales bacterium
CACACTGGCAGGGTTTTCGAGGCGTCGAACGGGTGACGCACACGAAGGCCCAGATCGACGCCGAACTTTTCCGCCTTTTCGATGTCGGCTTCTGATGTGCCGCCTTGCGCGGCCCGCGCGACGAACGCCGCGACTTTCGGATCATGCGCCGCGATGGTTTGCGTCAGCGGATGGTCCGGCGCGCAGGCGACGAAGCTCGCGCCGAAAAGCGTGTCGGGCCGCGTCGTGAATACTTCGATCGGGTCCCTCGCGTGCCCCGACGTTGGCGGCAGGAAAGCCGGCGCCGAGGCGATGTCGAACCACAGGGTCGCGCCGCGCGATTTGCCGATCCAGTTTCTCTGCATGGTCCGCACGTTTTCTGGCCAGCCAGCGAGGCGGCCATCGTCGAGCGCAGCGAGCAGGTCGTCCGCCATGTCAGTGATCTTGAAGAACCATTGCGACAGCTTGCGCCGCTCCACCGCCGCGCCCGAACGCCAGCCCTTGCCGTCGATCACCTGCTCATTGGCGAGCACGGTCATG
>CAZSBU010000107.1:0-8330 GCA_964605055.1 uncultured Caulobacterales bacterium
GCCGTACCCGACGTGACGAGCGTTCCGCTGAACAGCATGGACTTCCGGTCGCCCAGCGCCACATCGGCAGACACCGGCTCGACCTGCTTGCTCACTGGCAGGGACTCGCCCGTGAGAATTGCCTCCTGGACCTGGAGATTGTTCGCGTGGATCACGCGCAGATCGGCGGGCACCTTGTCGCCGGCTTCAAGCAATACTACGTCACCTGGCACAAGCGCCTCGCCTTCCACCGTCAGCCTATGCCCGCCGCGCAAAACCGAGGCATGTGGCGACAGCATGTTGCGGATCGCCTGCATCGCCTGTTCGGCCCGCCCCTCCTGAATGAAGCCAATCAAGGCGTTGACGACCACGACGGCGAGGATGACAGCGGTGTCGATCCAATGCTGGAGGAGTGCGGTTACAAGGCCTGCCCCCATGAGCACATAGATCAGGAGGTTGTGGAAATGGCCGAGAAAGCGAAGCGCGGGATGGCACCCCTTGGGCGCGGGCAGACGGTTCAGACCATAGATTTCCAGACGCCGGGCCGCTTCGGATTCGGTCAACCCAGACACCGCATCGGCTTGTAACGCCTCAAGGCTCTGTGGCACGGCAACGGCATGCAAGGCTGACGGACCTAAGCGTTTTTCCAAGGTCTTCTCGGTCAAGTGAAACCTCCCATGCCAATTTCGATGCCGAAGCCGGGCCTGCAATCTCTGCCAGGTCCTTCCGGGCGCTCTTGCCGCAAGGAACATGGCCGCTAGCCGCTTCCGTTCCAAACACTTTGCCGGTTGGTCATGACGTCGCGCGTAGCAAGCCGTAACTTCGGCAATTGCGTTTATTCTGGCGGGGGCATGTCATCGACGATCCTTTGAACACGTTCCGTCCGGACCGCGGAAGAGCCCGCGTCAGCTAAAATCTCAAAGCGTAGCAAAAGCAAAATTCGGCTCCAGTGTTAGTATAAAGCGGAACCATGTTATCGAGAGAGGAAATGGAAGTGCTATCTGACGGCTGCGCGCAGGGCGCGCTCGCCAAACCGGAAACCATGAGATTTTTGGCGGCAGGACTATCTGATTGAACGCGCCTGTCTGAGCGCTCGCATCAAGCCTGACGGGGTCCGGATCGATGCCGATGGGACCCCCCTTGAAAATTGATATTTATCAAATCCGATCACTGCGCTGCGCGTGCTTGGAGAGGGGGGCCGCTTTCGCGCTTATGAACACCCAACTCATCATCGAGCGCGTCGTGGAGGTATCCAGTGGTGTGCGTCATACGTCAGCGTTCTCTTCGCTGGGAATATTGGGAATTGGTATCCGCTTCCGCACCTCTGCGCCGCATAGGAGTTCGACAACACGGTCCGCCGAATCCTGGAATGGCTCGATCACTACATTCGCGCCTGCAGCGGAAAGCAGTTTAGACTCTTTGGGGCTATGCGACAGAACCGCGATGCGCCCCACAAATCCAGAGGTCCGTATCAACTGGATAAGCGTGATCCGGCTGTCTTCATGGCTCAATCCGGTTGGCTGAGACGGCATGGTGGACACGACCCAGGCGGCTTTGATGAGCGGCAGATCGGTCACGAATTCAGGGTCGGTCGCATCGCCATATTTCGAGTCTAGACCCAATTCGCGCCAGCGCTTGACCGCCTCGGGATTGAAGTCAATGCCCAAGACCTTGATTCCCTGCATCCGCAGCCGCATGCCGATAGCTGTTCCGAACCGTCCCAATCCGAACAGTAGCACCTTGTGGCCGACATCCTCCCGAACAGCATTTTGGTTTGTTTCCCTTGGAGTCAGCCGGCGCTCGAAGACCCCGAGCAGCGGTTCGCAGAGTGCGTAAAGCCGGTGGGAATAGGTAATCATGTAGGTCGAAGCCGCGATGGTAACGAGGCCAACCATTGTGACGAGGCCCAGCGCGTCATCTTGAACGTGCCCGATCGACACGCCCATCGCCATGAAGATCAATGAGAATTCGCTGATCTGGGCAACCGTAAGACCCGCCAGGAACCCGGTACGCTTGCGGTAGCCAATGGCCCCCATAATCGCGAGTACGATCAGCGGGTTTCCGACGAGGACAAACAGCGAGAATATCACTGCTCCGGGGATGTGGCTCCCCAGCAGGGAGAGATCCAGCGTCGCTCCCAGCGCAATGAAGAAGAAGAGAAGGAGAAAGTCGCGCAGAGGGCCGAGGCGTGCCGCTATGGTTTCGCGATACGGGCTCGAGGCCAATGCGATCCCTGCAAGCAGCCCGCCGATCTCCTTACCCAGTCCTACATATTCTCCTATCGCAGCAAATACGGCCGCCAGTGCGAGCGCGAAGATGAGCAGCAGCTCAGGCGTTCGTGCGAGACGTTCTGTGAGCGGATTAGCGGCATACCGAACAAACAGGATAACCAGAGCCACGAGCCCTGCGCCGGAAGCCAGAACGCCGGGAATTGAGCCCACACCCTGGCCATGCCCTTCGGCGCCCGCGCCGATGCCGATGGCCGACAGCACAATCATCGCGAGAACAACGACAATGTCCTGAACGATCAGGAAGCCCAGCGCAATCTGACCATGAAGAGAGTCAATCTCGCGCTTGTCCGACAATAGCTTCACGACGATGATCGTCGAAGAAAAGGTCAGGGCGACCGCCACATAAAGGCTCGTGATATGTCCAAGTCCAAGCGCCAGGCCGATGAGGTACCCAAAGAAGGAGGTGAACGCGACCTGACCAAGTCCCGTGAAAAGCGACACCGTTCCGACGGAGCGGATCAGTTTTACATCAAGCTTTATCCCGACGAGGAATAACAGGACGGCGATCCCCAATTCCGCAAGCAGGCGAATCTGATCCCCGGAACGAACGACGTCCATGGCCGAAGGACCCGCCAGAAGACCCACTGCAATGAAGCTGACGATCAAAGGCTGCCGCAGCAGTGTGCCGATCAGACCGAGGCTTGCAGCGAGCGCAAGGAGCATTGCGATCTCTGCGAAAGGAGTGTGCGTCAGTACCTCCATCCTGCTTCGATCCACCCTTCACCATGCCGCACATCAGTTTAGCAGCTAACGATCCGTTGGAGGCGACCATTTATGGCCCGCGTGCGAAGCCGCCAATCGCTCCCGGTCGAGGTCGCTTCCTAGCACGGCAATGCTGTACTACACGCCTTGGGTCAATATACTGCAGCGGCTGTGCGGATCGCTGCGGTCCCGCCTTTGCGGACCTGCCTGAAGCCTGAGAGGGCCCGACACGTGAAGATGATCTTGGTCGCGACGGACTTTTCGGAACGTTCCGATCGTGCCCTGCGCCGGGCAACTCTGCTGGCGAAGAAGCATGGTGCGCAGATCGAGCTTCTGCACGTCATTGATGATGATGATCCCCGGCGAATTGTCGAAGCGAAGCGACAGCACTCTGAAAGCCTGCTTGCAAAGTATGCTGAAACAGTCCGGAAGGCGGACGGCGTCTTGTGCGGCTGGGAAATCCGCTTTGCGTCGCCGCATGTAGGGATCCTGGATGCAACCAAGGCGAAGCAACCGGACTTGCTCGTCCTTGGCCCGTATCGCCGGCAGATCCTCAGGGAAGTTTTTATCGGCACGACAGCCGAACGCGCAATCCGGTCGTCAGATTGTCCAGTGCTGGTCGTGAACGGAGTCCCAGCGGGCGATTATGCCCGGATTATGCAGACTACGGATCTTTCCGAGGCCTCAGGCAGGGCGCTCAAACATTTTTCTACGCTTGGAATGGGAGCCGGGGCTCTGAATTCCGTGCTCCACATCTTTGACGCTCCGGCGCTGCGGCTCGCTCGGGTTGACACCTTCCATAGCGACGACCGGACCCATTATCTTGAAGTCGAGCGGCTGACCGCGGATGCATTGCTGTCGAGCTTTCTCTCGACTTCAGGTTTGGCAGGCCTGACCCCGGTCCTGCGCCATAGCGCCACCACGGATGCCCACGAAATCCTTGAGGCCGCGCAGGAGCTTAAGGCCGACCTGATCGTGATGTCGACGAGAGGGCGGGGTGGCATCCAGAAAATGGTGCTCGGAAGTGTTGCTGAACAGGTCCTGCGGTCTTCACCGATCGACATTCTCGCTGTGCCGCCATCCGTCATGAGTTTGCAGAGTGGCTCCTGAAAAAATCCGCCATTCCGAAGCGTTCGCGCGGTTTCAGGAAATCTCAAGTCCGGGTCCTCGTCATGCTTGCCACGGAGCGGTCGCCGCGGACTAATGAAACATAGCTAGCTTTTGCGCTGCCCCTCAGGTCGTGACTGACCGCTTAGCTGTTAGGAGAGGCTCTGGCGACGCGGGACCGCGCATTGAGCGACAGATGGGCTTTCAGGCAAATAGACCTAAATTCCCAGAGATCGTTTACCGGTTGCCAATTTCGCCATTCGGCGAATCCAAGTCCGTCAGAACGCGCCAAATAGCCTCGCGAGAACCAAAACAACAACGAGAGCAATAAGTGGGCCCGCGCAAGCAACCATGAAGATATCCCCATAGCTTTGGCGGTGATTTAGCCCACAGATCGAAAGCAATGTGATCACAGCGCCGTTGTGGGGTAGCGCGTCTAGTCCGCCCGTTGCGATGGAGGTGACCCTGTGCAGCGCTGCAGGGTCGATCCCTTCAGCCTTTGCAGCCATGAGATAGGTATCGCCAAGAGCATCAAGGGCGATCCGCATGCCGCCGGAGGCTGATCCCGTTAGACCGGCCAGCAGATTGGTCGAAATGGCAAGCGACACGAGCGCGCTTCCGCCTATGCCTTCAATAAGTCTCTGGACCAGTTCGAAAGCGGGTAGGCTCGCGATCACGGCGCCAAATCCCACAAGGCTGGCAGTATTGAAGATCGGGAGAACCGATGCATTCGCACCGGATCCGACCGTAGCGATAGGCCTCTGCACCCTCTGACGGTTTGTGGCGAGCAGAAAGGCGATGGCGAGGCTGAGGGCAATAATGATCGCCCATATTCCGCGCACAGCTTCTATGCGCGTTTCGCCGAAGGCCGGCTCAGTAAGGTACGACGTGTCAAGCCGCGGAAGGATCTCGATAGAAAAGGCGTAGTTCGCCGAGATAACGATGATGATGGGAATAACTGCAAGCCAAACGCCCGGGCGGTCGGGCACCAGAGCTTCGGCCAAACGCGCCTTCTCTGCGAGGTCGTAGCCTTCTCCTTGTGCGAGCATGCGCGGGTCGGCGCCCATGGACGGACCATCACTATATTCTTCGCCATAGCCGGTACCGGCAGCCTTTGCGTGTTTGGCGCGCAGAGTGAGCCAGCAAAGGCCGAAACCTGCCATGACAATTGCTGCGATCAGGCCAAGGCCCGGCGCGGCGAAGGGTGTCGTTCCGAAATAGGGCATGGGGATCGCGTTCTGAATGGCTGGCGTTCCTGGCAGCGCGGTCATGGTGAAGGTGAACGCTCCGAGCGCGATGGTCGCAGGGATAAGCCGCTTCGGAAGGTTTGCTCTTCGAAAGAGTGCTTTGGCAATCGGATAGACAGCGAAAGCCACAACGAACAGCGATACGCCGCCATAGGTGAGCAGCGCACAGGCCGCAACGATCGCAATTATTGCCCGGGATGGTCCCAAGGCGCGGACGATCGCGTCAGCGAGTGTCTCCGCGGCGCCGGTCTCATCCATCCCCCTGCCGAAAATTGCACCAAGAAGAAAAAGCGGAAAGTAGTCGACAATGAATCCGCCGGTCGCCGGCATGAACACTTGCGTATAGGTCGCAAGTAGCGGTGTGGCGGCAAACGTTGCTGCCACCAATGCACAGCACACAGACAGCGCGATAACGTTCCAGCCGCGATAGGCGAGCCAGATCAATAGTCCAAGGGATAGAAGTACGCCAACAAGCCCAAGCATAGCCACATCCTGCCTCGTTACTGCTGCGACGCAACTATGACAATTGATCGAGCTTCAAACCTGAATTTTTGCCTTGCAGTATCGCTATTGCATTTCGCGACTGACGTCACAAACAAGAGCTCGGGGATCAAGCCTCCCCTTTCGGTGTGCCGATTGCCGACGCCTCATCTCTACGCCGGTAATAAATCCGGAATGCGACGTACGCAAAATCTGAATAAGCCGCCGCCTTCGTTGATCTCCTGCTGGGTGGCGGCGCGGCATCCCGACAACCGGACTTGAGTGATTTTGCCGCTTGCGGGAAATCACCATGGAGTTGAACTTGGCCGAGGCTGGTCGGGAAGGCCAGACGAGCTTCCGCACGAAATGTCCCATCTCCAGCGTCTCTTGATCTTCGCACGCCGCTTTACTCGCATATCTCGCGAAATCGGGTCGGGTGGTAGCGCGGTGGTAGCGCGCTACGCTATCCAAGGCCTTCGCTGGAAGGTCGTCGCTCGAAAAAGACAGCTAATTCCGAGATTTGTTGGCGTCTCCGACAGGATTTGAACCTGTGGCCCCCAGATTAGGAATCTGGTGCTCTATCCTGCTGAGCTACGGAGACCTGCCGACCCGAACGGGCAGAGAAATACCTGTTGCTGACGGCGAGGCCAACTCCCGCTTCGTTCCTGTCGCATGAATAATTCGAGATCGCCGCAATCGCGATTCCAATCGGCCCGGAAACCGTCCAAAATCGGCATTAGCGATTGGCGCGGGGGCGACGGGCCGGCCATCCATGGGAGAGCATCATGAATAGAACCAGCGCGCTTATATTGCTGGCGGGCGTTGTCATCGCGTTCACCCTAGGGCTGCTGCTCGGAACCAATATCACGCAAGGCCGACGCGCGCTTTCGGACAGCGCGGGCAACCCGCTCATCGCGCCTGAGGCGCGCTCGTCGGAATCTCAAGCGCCGCGCCGCCCGTTCCAGCAACCGCGCGACGAGAATGCGCCGCGGGCGGCGGAAGCTGGCGAAATCGGCAGCGGATTTCAGCGCCTCTTGATCGATACATCCGGCGATGCCCCGCGCGCCTGTCTTCAATTTGCCGAAACCCTCGATCGGTCGAAAGCGCATGTGTGGGCGGACTACATTCGCCTGACGCCGCAAGAACAGATCGTCGCGACGGCCGACGGCCGAAGCTTGTGCCTCGCCGGTCTGAGGTTCAACGTCGACTACGATGTAACGATACGCGCGGGTCTTCCTTTCGCGGATCAACAATCCCTGCCGCAGAATGTCTCGACCAAGATCAGCTTCGGCGACAAACCTGCCTATGTCGGCTTTGCAAGCGACGGTGTGATCCTCCCACGGTTCGACGCCGATGGGCTGGGGATCGAAACAGTCAACGTCGAGCGGGTGAAAATTTCCGTTTTTCGCGTGCCTGATCGCGCATTGTTCCAGAAATCAATCGTATCGGGAGAAACAGCGTCTGCTGACGATTATCTCTATGTCTATGGCGAGGAGGACGGCGAAGATCTCGGCAAGCCCGTGTTCGAGAATGAATTGAATGTGACGGGCGAAGCCAACGAAACCGCAGTCACCGTGTTCGGGCTCGCCGCCGCCGTTAGGGATGTTGCGCCTGGCGCCTATTTCGTACGGTTGCGTGACGCTTCGCCTGCCGGCGATCCGCGCCGCCGGGCGGAGGCCTACCGATGGATCGTAAATACTGATCTTGCGATTTCATCTGTATCGAGCAAGCAATCTCTCGATGTCTTCGTACGGTCGATCGCGTCGGGGCGACCGCTGCCGAACCTCAATGTCGAACTGATCGCGCGTAACAATGAAGTGTTGGGGCGCACAACAACCGGGCTAGACGGGCGAGCGCGTTTCGAGCGCGCCGCGATCAGCGGCGCGGCGCCGCTCGACCCGAAACTGGTTATGGCCTACGGCCCACAGGATGATTTCGCGGCTCTCGATCTTCAACGCGCGGCGCTCGACCTGTCCGCCTTTGATGTTGGCGGTCGTAAGGCGACGCCAATGATCGAGGCCATGACTTATTTCGATCGGGGCGTTTACCGGCCCGGAGAGACAGTGCGCTTAACCGGATTGCTCCGGGATCACGCGGGCAAGGCCGTAGAGCGCCCAGTGACCCTGACCATCCGTCGACCGAACGGCGCGGAGTGGCGCGTAATTCGGATTGAGTCCTTCGAGACAGGCGGGTTCGTCAACAGCTTTGAGCTTCCATCTTCGGCGCCGCGCGGGATCTGGCGCATTGGCGTCGCTGCGGACGGCGTCGGATCAATTGGCGCCAACAGTTTTTCCGTTGAAGATTTCGTGCCCCAACGTCTCGCGGTGGCGCTTGAAGTTGATGATACGCGACCGATTACAACGAACGAGACCCGGCTTATTGGCGTAGAGGCGCGGTATCTATACGGCGCGCCCGCGAGCGATTTGCCGGTTGAGGGAGAGGCGCGGCTGCGCGTCGATCCCAATCCGTTCCCTGCCTATTCCCGGTTTCGCTTCGGCCTCGTCGAAGGCCGATTTGACGAGCG
>CAZSBU010000107.1:8340-8547 GCA_964605055.1 uncultured Caulobacterales bacterium
CTGGCGCCGGCGCTCACCAATGCAGCGGGCGAGGCGACCTTGCAGATGACGTTGAACCCGCCGGCGAAAAGCGATCCGCCGCTGCGGGCGGACGTCGTTGTCGGGGTGGTCGAGCCGGGCGGCCGCGCGGTTCGCGAGAGCGCGCGCATCCCAGTGCGCGGCGCAGCGGCATATGTCGGGCTGGCGCTCAACGTCGATGGAGGCGGG
>CAZSBU010000108.1:0-8526 GCA_964605055.1 uncultured Caulobacterales bacterium
GTCCGCAAGCCGAACATGCAGCGCGTTTGCGTCGGCCGTCGAATGCACTGCGACGGTTGAGATGCCGAGCTCCTTGCAAGCGCGGTGAACCCTGAGCGCGATCTCGCCGCGGTTGGCGATCAGTACTTTTTGAAACATGTCGTCTCCGAGTTGGGACGGGCTGCGCTACTCGATGACGATGAGAGGCTCGCCATATTCGACCGGCTGCGCGTCGCGCACCAGGATGGTCGTGACGGAGCCGGCTTTCGGCGCAGCAATCGGGTTCATCGTCTTCATGGCTTCGACGATCATCAGCGTCTGGCCTTCGGCCACCTGATCGCCCGGTTTGACAAAGGGCTTCGCGCCGGGCGCGGGGGACAGGTATATCGTACCGACCATCGGCGAGCGCACTGCATTCGCGTGCGCGTCGGCCTTCGGCGCGCTGACTGGCGCGCCTGGAGATGGGGCGGCGGACGGCGCTGCTGCGGCGACTGGCGCCGGGGCGTAAGCGGCGGCCTGAGCCTGCGCAGCGCGACTTACGCGCACGCGCACATCGGCTTTCTCGAACTCGATCTCGGTCAAACCGGTTTCGTCCAGAATTGACGCCAGTTCGCGGATCCAGGCCGCTTCCGATTGATTTGCCTTGTTTTCCGGCTGTTTCATTCAGGCACCCCGCCCCTCGTCTCAGGGCGTTTCTTGTCGATGAGCCCGATCACCGCGTCAAGCGCCAGCCCGTATCCAGCGGCGCCGAAGCCGCATATTACCCCATCCACGACGGGACTGACATGCGACCGTCGGCGGAAGGCCTCCCGGGCGTGGACGTTGGAGAGGTGCAACTCGACCTTCGGCAATGCGGCGGCCTTTAGCGCGTCCCGGATAGCGATGGACGTATGCGTATACGCCGCTGGATTGATCACCAGCCCGGAGGCGGCCCTGTCAGCCTCCTGAATCCAGTCGACGAGAGCGCCTTCATGGTTCGACTGCCTGAACTCTATGGCGCAACCCTTTGTCGCCGCGAGTTTTTCGAGATCGGCGCGTATGTCGTCAAGCGTCGCCCGGCCGTAGACGTCGGGTTCGCGGGCGCCGAGCAGATTAAGATTGGGTCCATTCAGAAAAAAGACGCGCATTGACCTGTCGTTCGGCTCCGCTCGAGGTTGTTTCGGCGCGTCGCAAGGGGCACATATCCCACAAGCCAGCTCTAACGCGCCAATTCAATGGCCTGACAACACTGGAAGACGATAAAGTGAAAATTACGCTTAACGGCGAACCCGTTGAAATGAAAGGGCCACTGACGATCGCCGGGCTTGTGGCGACGCTAGGGATTGAGCCGCGCAAAGTCGCTGTCGAGCAGAACCGCGTCATCATTCCGAAATCGCAATACGCCGTAGCGCCGGTCAGCGAAGGCGACATCGTCGAGCTTGTCCATTTCGTCGGTGGCGGGTGACCACAATGGATCGACCGCTTACAGTAGCCGGACGAACCCTTTCCTCGCGTCTCATCATCGGCACCGGCAAGTATAAAACCTACGAGGAAAATGCGCGCGCCGCGGAAGCGGCGGGAGCCGAAATGGTCACGGTCGCGGTGCGGCGGGTCAATCTCACCGACCGCAACCAACCAATGCTTGTCGATTTTCTTGATCCCGAAAAATACATTTATCTGCCGAATACGGCCGGATGCTTCACGGGCGAAGACGCCGTTCGCACCTTACGTCTCGCGCGCGAGGCCGGTGGTTGGAATCTCGTCAAACTGGAAGTGCTCGCCGATCAGAAGACGCTGTACCCTGACATGGAGGAGACGCTCCGCGCCCTGAAGCTTTTGGTCTCTGAGGGCTTTGAGGTGATGGTCTATTGCTCGGACGATCCGGTTTACGCCCGCAAGCTTGAAGATGCCGGGGCCGTGGCGATCATGCCGCTCGGGTCGCTCATCGGGTCGGGTCTTGGCATCGTCAATCCGGTCAATATCCGATTGATCGTGGAGCAATCCCGCACGCCCGTCATCGTTGACGCAGGCGTCGGCACGGCGTCGGACGCTGCGATCGCAATGGAGTTAGGTTGCGATGGCGTACTGATGAATACCGCCATCGCGGAAGCGCGCAACCCAATCCTGATGGCGTCGGCTATGCGCCACGCCGTCATCGCAGGACGGGAGGCTTATCTCGCGGGACGCATGCCGAAAAAACGCTACGCCGATCCGTCTTCACCCCTCGCGGGACTGATCTAGACAGACGCGTTAAGTATCGACGCCAACGCGCTGCGCGAGCGCTGCCGCCATAAACGGGTCTATCGCGCCGTTCAGCACATCATCCGGACTGGGACTTTCAACGCCGGTGCGCAGGTCCTTCACCATCTGATAGGGCTGCAATACGTAAGACCTGATCTGGTGCCCCCAGCCAATATCTGTTTTCGAAGCTTCGACGGCGTTCGCCGCTTCTTCCCGCTTCTGCAGTTCCATTTCGTAAAGACGGGCGCGGAGCATCGTCCACGCCGTCGCGCGGTTCTTGTGCTGGGATCGTTCGTTCTGGCACTGGACGACGATGCCGGTCGGAATGTGGGTGATGCGCACCGCACTGTCTGTCGTATTGACGTGCTGCCCGCCCGCGCCTGATGACCGGTAGGTATCGATGCGGCAGTCGCTTTCCTTGACGTCGATCTCAATCTTGTCGTCGATGACCGGATAGACCCAGATCGAGGCGAACGAGGTATGTCGCCGCGCATTGGAGTCGTATGGCGATATCCGAACAAGACGGTGAACGCCTGATTCCGTTTTCAGCCACCCATAGGCGTTCTGGCCTTTGACCTGGATGGTCGCGGATTTAACGCCCGCTTCCTCGCCAGCCTGCTCTTCAATGATGTCGACCTTGTAGCCGTTGCGCTGCGCCCATCGCACATACATGCGAAGCAGCATTGCAGCCCAATCGTTCGACTCGGTGCCGCCAGCGCCGGGGTGCACTTCGAGGAAACAGTCATTGCCGTCGGCCTCGCCCGACAGCAGCGCTTCGATCTCGGCGCGAGAAGCCTTTTCGGCAAGAGAGCGCAGCATGACCGTTACGTCGTCGAGACTTGCGGCGTCGCCGTCGCTCTCCGCCAACTGGGCCAATTCGTACAGGTCAGCGCTTTCTTGATCCATCAACCTGATGAGGTCGATTTGCGTTTCCAGCGACGTGCGTTCCCGCATGAGAGCCTGAGCGGCTTGTGCGTCGTCCCAGAACGTTGGTTCTTCAGCGCGAGCGTTTAATTCTGCAAGGCGATCATTTGCGCGATCCCAGTCAAAGACGCCTCCTCAGCAGTTCCAGCGACTGCTTGATCTGACTGCCGAGCTGTTCGATGTCGTTACGCAAAGTATGGGTCCTGACTAATGATGAAGGGACTTGGTCGGGCAGGGCGTAACCTGCGCCGGGCAAACGTCTCGCTCAAGCTGACGGCAACGTCAATAAATCCCCGACAGTTCCTCTTCGACGGGGATTTCGATCGGCGTCGAGGGCGGCGTGCCAAGCGTGTCAAAATCGAAGTCGTTAAGGGTCGGTGCGCCGCCAATGGTGTCTTCGGCCTTGAAGGCCTCGAGTATGACGTTGCCGTCGCCTGCTGAGGCGGGAAGTCCCGTTTTGGAATTGACACGGACAAGCCGGATGCCGGAGGGAACCCGGAAAGGCACGCCGGCGTACTCCTGCAGCGCTTCGGCCATGAAATCGCCGAATATGGGCGCGGCGACCTTGCCTCCGGCCTCGCCGCGACCGAGCGTTCGCGGCGTATCGAAACCGACATAGACCCCTGCGGCGAGATCCGGCGAGAAGCCGACAAACCAAGCGTCTTTGTAGTCGTTCGTGGTGCCCGTCTTGCCGGCAATGGGATGGGAGACGACTTTGCGCACGGCCGTGCCTGTGCCGCGCGAGACGGCGCCTTCCAGCATGGACACCATCTGGTAGGCGGTTCGCGGATCGATCACCTGCTCGCGTGGGTCGGATAGCTGTGGTTCGGGTTGTTCCTGCCAGACCGCCGCATTGCAGGCGGAGCACTCTCGCGCATCGCGAGTGAGAATGGTTGCGCCGTCGCTGTCCTGAACGCGGTCGATCAGAAATGGAGCGACCGATTTGCCTCCGTTGACAAAAGTCGCATACGCCGCGGTCATGCGCATAAGCGTTGTTTCCGCTGCGCCAAGCGAAATCGACAGCTCGCGCGGCAGCGTTTCAGAAATGCGGAAGCGTTGCGCGTAGTCGACGATGCGTCCAATGCCGAGGTCCTGCGCCAATCGCGCGGTCATTGTGTTGCGCGACTGTTCGATACCGAGCCGGAGCGTACTCTCCCCGTAGAACCGGCCCTCAACATAATTTCCGGGCTTCCACCAGCTATCGGCGCCGGGCGCGACAAACGGCGCATCGAGCACGAGGCTCGACGGCGTGTAGCCGCTATCTAGCGCGGCGGCGTAGACAAATGGTTTGAACGTCGAGCCCGGCTGGCGGCGCGCCTGCATGGCCCGGTTAAATTCTGAAAGGTTAAATGAAAACCCGCCGACCATGGCCAGCACCCGTCCCGTGTGAGGATCGAGAGCGACCAAGGCGCCATTGACGGCTGGCGCCTGGCGCAACGCGAATTGGCCTGCCGTCTCCAGGGGTTCTGCGTAGACAATGTCGCCCGGCTTCAGAATGCTTGTCAGCGCGCTGACTTCTGGCCCGACAGTGTCGACGTCTACGAGCGCACGCGCCCATTTGGCTGTAGCAAGCCCGATTGCGCCTTCCGACCCGTCTAAAAATCCGATCGTTGCGTTTTCTTGCGTGACGCGCAGGACAAGAGCTGGACGCCATGGCGCCAGATCCTCAGATAACTCTTTCCGCGCGATCATCTCCCTGACGAGTCTTGGAAAGTCACGCTGCCAATCATCGCCAATGGCGACCGTTGCAACAGGACCGCGCCAGCCATGGCGTTGGTCATAATCGACAAGCCACCGTCGCAACGCGCGCCCGGCGGCCTCTTGCATCTGGGGATTAAGCGTTGTCCGGACCGCAAGCCCGCCGTCGTAAAGCGCCTCTGTTCCGAAGCGTTCGGCAATCTGGCGGCGTACTTCCTCGGCAAAATATTCAGAAGTCCAATCGCGTGCGCCAAGCGGCGGCGCAATCATGGCGGCCAGCGGGATAGCCTGCGCGGTGCGGGCTTCCTCTTGCGTTATGTGGCCGTCTTCTGCGAGCCGACCGATTACCCAGTTCCGGCGGGCGACGGCGGCTTCGCCCCGGTCTACTGGATGGTAGTTCGTTGGACCTTTCGGCAGCGCGGCGAGATAGGCGGCCTCCTCAATGGTCAGTTCATCCAGCGCCTTGTCGAAATAATTGAGCGCAGCGGCGGCGACGCCATAAGAACGGTTACCGAGGTAGATTTCATTGAGGTAGAGCTCGAGGATATGGTCCTTGGTGAAGGCTTTCTCAATGCGCCGGCTAATCAGCCACTCCCGCATTTTGCGTTCAATGCGTTGTTCGCTCGAGAGAAGAAAATTCTTGGCGACCTGCTGCGTGATCGTTGAGGCGCCTTCGAGGCGCCGCCCGCTGATCAAATTGCCGATGTTTGAAATCTGTGAGCGGACGATACCTTTGAAATCAAGCCCGCCATGGGTGTAGAAATTCTTGTCCTCCGCGGAAATGAATGCCCATTTCACCCGGTCGGGAATGGTTTCGATCGGCATGAAAATGCGGCGTTCATTCGCGAACTCCGCCACCAGAGAGCCGTCGCCCGCGTATACGCGCGTGGTCACGGGCGGCTTGTAGTCGGCGAGCTGTTCGTATTCTGGCAGATCCAGACTGAGATTATATAGATAAAGCGCCGCCGAGCCGGCCCCGATAATGGCGAGTACAAAGCCCGCCGCCGCCGCGACGCCGACAATCTTGAGCCACAAGGGGAGGCGGAATTTCGGCTTGTCGCGTGTTTCTGCGCGGCGCGCGGGCGCCGCAAGGGCGTCGTCGGAACGTTCAAACACGTCGTCGTTCATGCTGGCTCATCCCACCGGCGTTGACTTCAATTCTACCGGGCGGGCATGGCCCGGTTTCGCAAAAAGTGCCCTGCTTACCCGCTTCGATCTTTTACATGAGCCCGCCGGGCGGGGCGAGGCTGACATGAGGCATAATTGAGGCGCGTGAAGGATTTTTCATGGCGAGCGGCGGCGGCAGGCCCTTAACTTAAGCCGGAAAGTCTTAAGTCAATTACTGCCAGCCGCCCGATTGGCAGCGTGCCTGACGGGCGCGTTTTCAGCGAAATAGACGTCGATGGCGTCTGCGATCGCCCCGGCGGTCTTCTCCCGCCAAGCTTCCGACCGCAGGTTCGCTTCGTCCTTGGCGTTCGAAATGAAGGCAAGTTCGAGCAAAACGGCGGGGACGTCTGGCGCCAGGAGCACCTTGAAATTGTCGCGACGGTGAGAATTGTTCACGAGCGGCGTGACCCCCGTCAGTTTGGCGATCAGGGTTTGCGCGAATTTTTCGGATTCCGTGCCCGTTTTGCGCTGCGCGAGATTGTAGAGGATGTTGCTGACGCCCGGCGGCGCTGATCCGATATTGAGGTCGAAAACAATATTATCGCCTCCTGCCTGCGCCTCCTTGGCGGAGCGAGCCGTGCCTTCGGCCGACAGCGTGTAAACCGATCCGCCCCGGACTTTCGGGTCTTCATGGGCGTCTGCATGCAGAGATATGAATAGGTCGGCCTTGGCCCGGCGGGCGATTTCTGACCTCTCCGCATGCGCCAGCCGTTTTTCGCCGTCGCGCGTCAGAACCACCTCGTATTTGCCCCGTTCTTCAAGCGCTTTTGCGAGCGCCTGAGCGGCGGCGAGGATGACCGTGGCTTCGCGCGCGCCGTTTTGCCCAATGGCGCCCGGGTCGCTGCCTCCGTGGCCGGGATCGATCACGACAACCGGTTTGGGCGCTGCGGCCTGTTTTACCGGGTCCGGCTGCGCCATAATGGGGGAGGGGGCAACCTCGACCGTACCGGCTACGGTCGGCGCGGGCCCGGTCTTGGCTGGGGCCGTCGCCGCCTCAATTACCTCAGTCATCGATGCGAATTTAGGCGGCGCGCTACCCAACAATTCCGCCATCGTTCCGGAGATTAGGTCGATAACGACGCGCGTGTTCGGGTTGGCTGCGCTTGCCGGAATGACGAAACTATCCGCTACGCGCGCCGTTCGGCCGAACTCGATATTGAACGCGACCTGATTGCCGCTGGGTATTGCGCTGTATCGCGCCACGTGCCCGCGACCGCGGCCGGATCTGAGACTGGCGTCAAGAGAAGCCGTTGTTTTCAGAGTAATTACAAGTCCGCCAGCGTCGCTGGACGTCGCGGCGATATCATAGTCGACCGCCTCGGAGAGATCGAAAACGATTCGCGTCGCCGTGGCGTTGGTTTCGCCAAAACGAATGCCCGAAATTTTGGCAGCCGATACCCCGGTTACCGAAAAAGCTAATACGGACAATAAGATAAGTGGACGAAACAGGTTTTTCATTGCCTTTCGATGCGGTAAAAGCGGTCTGATCAGCCTCGCCGAAGATATGCAAAGCGTGAAGACATGCTGAGCATTTGCAGCGCCGCTACGTGCGGCTTGTATCGTTAACGTCGCCTTAAGCGAATTGCCACTCTTTGTGACGCTCGGAGGTTGCCTGCTACCGACGATGATCGCCTTCCGCCGGGGAGTCTTTCTTTTTGATCCCTGCTCGGGCATTGTCAGCGGGAAGCGGTCGTAGTTGCAAGTCCGTTCATGGCCATTCGCGTTTTATCGGGCGAACGGTCAGCCTTCCGGTCTGCCGGACCTGCGTCGGCGCAGAAGATTTCAATTCTGCTGTCGAATGCGCTGCGCGGCGAAGCTTCCGGATGGTCCTGCGGACCGGGTTTCGAGGTTTATCCCTCCGTCGCCCGCCGTAGAGGCGCTGCTTCGAAACAGGCGTGATTTGCGCCTATAGAATTAACCGGTTGGCCGAATCGGTCGACCCCAAATTGAAACCGCTGATGACATCCGCCCCGCGCCATTTCCCTGCAAACGTCGAAAGACTGTCAGCTCGGTTGCGCGCCACGATGGTCCGGCCCTCAACAAAAACCAGCGATGCGGCGCAGCCGCCTCGTTGCGGAGCCATGTTTAATGCCCAAGACAATGCTGATCGATTCCGGAAACCAAGAAGAGGTCCGGGTCTGCCTGCTTGAAAACGGTAACGTCGAAGACTTCGACTTCGAGTCTGCGTCCCGTAAGCCCCTACGCGGCAATATCTATCTCGCCAGAGTAACGCGGGTTGAGCCATCGCTGCAGGCTGCGTTCATCGAGTATGGCGGGAACCGTCACGGTTTTCTCGCCTTTGGCGAAATTCATCCCGATTATTACCAAATCCCGATTTCCGACCGCCGCGCCATTCAGGAAGCAGAAGCTGAGGAAGTCGAGCTCGCGGCCCTCCTCAATCTGACGCCGACCGGCGAAGAAGACGGCTATGAGGGCGGCCTTCACGGTTTCGTTGAGGACGTTGAGGAGGCTGGTTCGGACGGCGCTCAAGGCGAAGAGGCGGGCGAAAGCCCCTCGCGAGCCGACGCTGGCGTAGAG
>CAZSBU010000109.1:0-8401 GCA_964605055.1 uncultured Caulobacterales bacterium
GATTTCTCGTTCCAGGCGTTCGATCCGGAGTTCGTCTGGAGCTATGAGGGCGGCTTGAAGACGAGCTGGCTGAACGGCGACCTGATCGCGAACCTTGCCTATTTCTACAATGACTATTCGGACGTCCAAGTGACGTCGTTCGGCGCCGACCCGATCTCGGGCGTCTTCGTCAGCCTGTTCACAAACGCCGCCGCTGCGCGCATCCAGGGCGTTGAGCTGGAGCTGTTCGCCAAGCCGTCCGACCGTCTTTCCGTTACGGGAACTGTCGGCTGGCTCGACGCCGACTATCGCGAGTTCGACATTCTGGTCGGCGGCGTGGCGACCGACGTCTCCGACCGCGCGCTCGTCAACTCGCCACGCTGGAACGCCAGCCTTGGCGCAACATACGAGCATCCGCTCGGCAATGGCCTCATTGGCGTCGCGCATGTTGACGGCGCCTATCGGGGCGAGACAGCGACAGAAATCACCGCCTCTCCGGAACTAACGCAAGGCGCCTACGGCATCCTCAACGCATTCGTGGCTTTAAAAACGGATGATGAGCGGCTGGAATTCCGGGCCGGTCTTCAGAACGCCACCAATGAAGCCATTCGCGTTCAGGGCTTTAACCTTTCGGAGTTCCCCGGCGTTCAACTCGGCTTCTACACGGCGCCGCGCACCTACGACTTCCGGCTGATCTATCGGTACTAAGCCGATGACGGCGCGACCCAATTTGGGCCCTACCGGCGGCGACGGTTCCGCCCGTGATATGCCTGATGCGGAAAGTCGGGCGCTGTTGCCCAAGCTGACCGCGATGTTGCTGGCGCCGCCGGCGCTGACTGACGATCCCTGGACAGCAGCGCGCAAGACGGCAAGCCGGATATTCACCGCCTTCGAGGGACTGACCCGCGAAGGCATGGTCGAGGTGAATGAGGTTTGCGTGCGGGGAGCCGCGGGCCCTCTTCCCGCGCTCTCGGTACGCCCGAAAAACGCGCAAGCTGCCCCCCTGATTGCGTTCTTCCACGGTGGCGGATGGTGTCTTGGCCAGTCATCCGACTACCGCTCTTTGCTTGCCGAGCTCGCCCATCTCAGCGCCGCATCAATCGTCAGCGTTGACTATCGCCTGGCGCCAGAGCACCCCTTTCCTGCTGCTTATTTCGATGCGCTCGCCGCTACTGCTGATATCGCAGAAAGAGCGCACGAATTCGGCGGCGACCCAAATCGGTTTGGCGTCATGGGCGACAGCGCGGGCGGCAATCTGGCGGCTGTTGTGGCGCAACACTTTCCACGAGCAACGGGTTCGCCATCCGGCAAGGACTTTGGCGCGGTCGAATTGCGCGCACAGTTTTTGCTTTATCCCATGCTCGACGTTTTCCGTCCGCACACCGCCTATCGATCGCGGATCATGTATGGAAACGGCGATCATTTTTTAGCCAATCTGAATATCGACGCCAGCGCAGCGGCGTATCTTGACAACGCGCCGCTGGCCTCCGATCCGCGCGTTTCACCGATCCTTGCGCCGAAACTCGAGGGCCTTGCGCCGGCATATATTCTGGCCCCCGGCTGCGATCCGCTTCGCGATGAGGCCGAGGTTTACGCTCGGCGCCTTGGCGAGGCGGGCGTCGAAACCGTATTCGACTGCCATGCGGGAGCCCTCCACGCATTCCTGTCATTCGGCGTTCTGACAAGTTCCCGGCTCGCACGGCGGCGGCTAGCCGACGAGATCGTCCGCCTGCTGTCGTCGCGGGCCGAAGCCTCCTGACACCGTCACCACCACGAGGCGGCGTTTATTTCAGGTCTGTAGCGTTGCGTTGTGTATCCCACTCACAGAGCAGAAGGACATTGCATTCGCATGCAAACGAATGAACGAATTAAATCTGGCCAGTTGATGTTTGGCTTCCTCGCAGTTGTCTCGTTTTTGCTTGCAATAACGGCGACGCCGGCTGTCGCCGGGCCGGTAACGCTCGAGGCCACCTATTCTACCGGGATTGCAAATGGCTGGGTGCGGGTCGAACGATGGCGCGACACGCTGAGCGCATTCACTCAGGAGGCGTTCCCGCCAGACGGGCGCGGAGATCAGTCCGGACAGAGAAAGACTTTTTTGCGGGCGACGGCAGCCCCCATTCATCGCGCTTCCTGATGTATTACGCGCCGGGATGGAATGCGAATTCCAGACCTACGCCCGTGCTTCTGGTGCACGGCGCAAATCAGGATGCCGACCTCGCGTGGGCTGACCCCAATGAGGCGGGGCCCTACGGGTGCGGACGCGCAAGCTGCCCTTCCTCCGGACTTATGCAAAATCTCTCTGCGAACGGCTACAAGGTGTTCACGCTCGGACTGCCGCACAAGAATGGCGATGGTTTTTTCTGGGCGGAACAGATTGCCGATGCGATAGCGGTTGTGAAAGCGCGCACGGGCGCATCGCAGGTCGATGTGATCGCATGGTCGAAAGCCGCATCGAACGCCCGGATGTATGTCTCGTCCGTCCGCAAATCATGGGGAACTTCCTATCGCGGCGACGTGCGCCGGCTCATCCTGCTGGGCTCGGCGAAAAACGGGATCGATCTGTCATTCAGGCACGGCTGGACCTACAGCCTCACAGTCTATCCGGAATGCGGCGGAGTCATTAACGGACCAACGCCTCATGACATGCTGGTCTGTTATGGGTTGTGGCGGGATGGCGATGAATGGACCTATGGCTCTAGCTATTTCCCCGGATCAAAGCAATTGCTCAAAAGATGGGACAGCGTTTATGCGCTGCCGACCTATGAGCAGGATTGGTACACGTCCTATTATGGCGGCTTCGGGTTTTATACCCACGGGACAGGAATCTCGCCCTATCTCGGCTCATCGCTCGTCGATCTCATCCGGAACAGTCCCACGCCGGCGGCTGTCCGTGTGCATAATCTGTGCGGCAACCAGCCCGATATCGCGCTTCTGCACAATGAGCATACGGGCCCTTCAGATGGTGTGGTCTTCATCGCGAGTTGCCGCGATGCGGTCGGCATAACGACCGAAGGCGGCAGCGCGACACTTTCGGTCAATCATCTCGAGCTCGGCTGGGTGTCCTCGACGATGACCCAGATCAGAAGCTGGCTCGCCGCCAATTAGGCATATCGCAAAATCAAATCCTCGCAGGCGCGCCTGCGGGGATATTTTTGTCCGGCCATGGTTCGCATCAGTATCGAAGTCGGGTCAACTCACCAAAGAAGGACGTAAAGACCGACAAGCAATGCAGCAACGACAAAGCCGAGCACGTTGAACGACGCGCGCGTAGTGAAATCGATCCCGGAGAGTTCAACGACCCTGCCCGCCATTGGCGCGCGCGCAACGCGCGACACCATAACGCCTGCGATGACACAGGAAATAAATACGATCCATATTCTGATGATGAAAGGAATGTCTGGCGCTGCGAATTTAAGCGCAACATTGAAAGCGACTGAGCCAAGAAGAGCTGCGAAGGCGCCCAACGCGTTCGTCCGTTTAGAGAAGAACCCAAGGATAAAGACCGCGACAACGCCCGGTGCGATAAATCCGGAATACTCCTGCACCGCCTGAAATCCGCTCTCAAATCCGCCGATGAATGGCTTTGCCAGCAAAAGAGCGATCGCGATGGCGCTGATAGCGGCGACGCGCCCGACCGAAACATAATGGCTTTCCGAGCGTCCGTTCCAGATCGACCGATAAATGTCCATGGTGAATATCGTCGAGATCGAGTTCATCATCGAAGCGAGGGAGGAAACGATGGCGGCGACCAACGCAGCGAACACGAGCCCGCGCATCCCCTCCGGCGCGAGCTTCATCAACTCGCCGTAAGTGCGGTCGGATTTCTCCGTCAGCGCGGCCCCGTCGAGTGACCCTTGCGCAGCCAACATGGCGGCGGCGATGCCGGGAATGACGACAAAAAGCGGAATAAGGAGCTTCAGAAAGGCTGCGAACACCAGACCTTTCTGGGCTTCCGCCAGGCTCGGCGCGCCGAGCGCGCGCTGGATGATGTACTGATTGAATCCCCAGTACGAGAAATGCAGCACCCATAATCCGCCGAGCAGCGTCCAGATGCCGGGCAGGTCGCCATAGGCGGGATGGTCGCGCGAAAGGATCATTTTGAAATGATCGGGCATCTCGTTGTAGAGCCGCGAAAGGCCGCCGATGGCGCCCGACGCCTCGCCGATCCGGTCAAGCGCTATCCAGGTGAGCGCCAGACCGCCAAAAATCAAGATCGTCACCTGAACGATGTCGGTAAGCGCGACCGCTTTCAGCCCACCGGAGATGGAATAAAGAACCGCAAACAGTCCGAGCGCCGCCATCGAGGCCATGACGGGCAGACCGGTCAGCGAATTGACCGCAAGCCCGCCCAGCCAGAGCACCGTCGTGAGATTTACTGCCGTGTACAGAACGATCCAGTAGACCGACATCACCGACTTGACGCCGTGGCCATATCGCTGGTCGAGGAATTGCGGCATCGTATAGATGCCGCGTTTGAGAAAAATGGGCAGAAACCATTTGGCGACGATGACGAGCACGATCGCGGCCTGCCATTCATAGGCGGCGATGGCGATGCCGACCGCATAGCCTTGGCCAGATTGCCCAATGATCTGTTCCGCCGAAATGTTGGCAGCGATGAGAGATGCGCCTATCGCCCACCACGGCAGCGCGCGGCCCGCGAGGAAGTAATCCTCCGTGCTCTTCGATTGGCCTGCCGGTACGCGCGAAACCCATAGGGCGACCGCCAGAAGCGCCAATCCGTATGCGACGACAATCAGGAGATCGATCGATGCAAGCGACATGTCGGCCCACCCGCCATTATTAAACGCCCGCTGTCGCGGAGCCTCAGCAGAACGTTACTTCGCCATTTTCTCTCGCGCCCAGACAAGGGCCGCCTTTGTCAGCGGGTTGAGCGCCTGACCCAGCGCGCGCGGGCAGAAGCGGCGTTGAAAGGCGAGAATGGCGGCAGCGGGGGCAGGTTTGCCCGGCGCGGCCTCCGCAATCTCATAGCCAATGCCGCCGAGCATGGCTAAAGCATCAGCATAGGGAATATCTGGCCTCGGCCCGCCGTCATAAACGCCAACCGCTTGCCCTGACTTGGCGAGCCGTTCCCAAGGAAAGCGCTCGCCTGGGTCTTCCTTGCGTCCCGGCGCCACGTCGGAATGCCCAAGAACCCGAGTTACCGGCACGGCATGGCGTGTGCGGATATCGGCGACAAGCGCCACGACCATGTCGATCTGGCGCTCGGGAAAATCCCGGTATCCCCATTCATGACCGGGATTGACGATTTCGATGCCGATTGAACGGGCATTTATGTCGGTCTCGCCCTTCCAACTGCCGAGGCCGGCGTGCCAGGCGCGCCTATCTTCTGGCACCATGCAATAAATGACGCCCGTCTCATCGACGAGGTAATGAGCGCTGACCTTCGCCTCCGGATCGGCGAGCCGCGCCAGCGCTTCCTCGGCGGTGGGCATGCCGGTGTAATGCAACACAATAGTGTCGACGTCGCGGCCGCGATCGTCGAAATTGGGCGATGGCGCCGCTTGGGCGCCGCGCATCTGGCTCCTGTCAGGTCTTTTCATCAGGCGTCCCTCGTCGGCGACGGCGCAAGGCGCGCAGGAACGACCGGCTCGGCGACAAGCGGTTCTGGCGCGCCCGGCTCTGGCGCTGTTTTAGCGCCGCGAAGGATGACGATGCCGACGCCGAGGATCGTCATCAACCCGCCGATCATGAATCTCCATCCGAAGGGTTCGCCGAGAATGGGGATCGAGAACGCGACGGCGAGCAAAGTCGTCAGCAGGCCGCTCGGCGCGACCGTCAATACCGGCAGACGCTGAAGCAGCCAATAATAGGCGGTATGTCCGAAAACAGATGCGCCGAGCGCGGAATAAACTATTGCTCCGGCGACAAGCCAGCGGTCGCTCGCGATAAGCGCCTCAGCCTGGCCGTTCTCGAACACGCCGGTCAGCACCCAGAGCGTTGCCGATCCGATGACGGCGAACCAGGCCAGCAGCTCCTGCGGCCGGAAGCCAGGCGATTTCTTGATCAGGATAGCGCCTACAGCCTCGGTGAATGCAGCAATGGCGACGAGCCCGACGCCAACGCCGATTTTGGCCTCGCTGCGTCCGAGCGCGATGACGGCAACGCCGGCGAACGCGAACGCGATGCCTAGGCTGCGCCGCCAGCCAATCTTCTCACCCAGAAAGATCACGGAAAGTATGGTCGCGAACGGAACGTAAAGCTCGATTGCAATCGCGCTCGCAGACGCCGTGGCGAGGTTGATGCCCGTAAACATGAAGGCGTAATTCAACGCCCCGAGGCAAATGCCGGCTGCGGCGATCTTGCCCATTTTTCCCGGCCGCCAGCGCAGGAACGGCGCCATGATGAGCGCAACGAGCGTCATGCGGATCGCCGCGTAGAACATCGGCGAGATTTCCCCCACCGCCGTCTTGATCACAATGAAGTGAAAACCCCACACCGAGCACATGGCGAGAAGGACGGTCAGCTCGCGCGGGCTCACAGGCGTTCTCCAAAAGGAAAAAACGGGGCTATCCGGCGACGTCCTTAGGACGTTTTTCGATCAAGGGGAAACGGGCCAACCGTAAAACGCGCGCAAAAAACGCGGCTATTCACGCCACAATAATGCTCGACGATGAGATAGTAACCGCTGACGGCGGCTCAGGCGGGTTTGGCGTGTCGCCAGCCGCCGCTTGATTTGGAGCGGGATACGCCCGCGCGGATCGCAGAGAACGCAATCGCGAGCGGCGCGAAAATAGCGAGCGCCGCCATGGCGATTGCCGAAGCAAGTAAGACGACCGCCAGAAGAAACCCATCAGCGACAGTGCGCGCCAAGGGCTTCATAGCTGCCAAGTCCGCGGCCTTGGCCGAAGATTGCGCTAGGCGGGGGGCGCGATCGCCCGTGTCGCCTTTGCCGTCAGAATGGTTGGATGGATACTCCACAATCCAGATGTAATCATGCGCCGACGCGCGCGTCCAGTGGGGTCGGTGCGGCAGATCAGGCCCGGTCTGCGAAAGCGCCCACCGAAGGGTCTCAGATCCGTGCGCCGGCGCGGATCTTTTCATAGGCGGCGTTGATTGCAGCCGTGCGATTCTCGGCGATCCGAACGAGATTTGCCGGCACGCCGCGGCCGATCAGGGCGTCCGGATGGTGCTCGCGCATCAGTTCGCGATAGCGCGCGCGGACCTGATCGGACGGCGCCCCCGGCTCGAGCCCCAGAATGGAATAGGCGCACTCATCGCCAAGGCCGAGATGCGCGCAGCGGATGCGACCGTAAGCGCTCGCCGACATGCCGAAACGCCGGGCGGCGTTTTCGAGGAGAGCGAGTTCGTCCGGATGGGCGACGCCGTCGGCCAGCGCCACGTGGAAGAGGCAATCAAGCACGTCCTCGAGGACGACAGGTTCATCGTGAAAAATGCCTGCGACGCGGTCGATATAGTGATCAAAGCCCGCAACGTCCTGTTGGGCGAGCTGGTAGATCATGCGGACTTTCGACGCTTCGCTTTCGGGATACTGGAAAAACTGCTGGAAGGCGGCGATCTCGTTATCGGTCACCGCCCCGTCGGCGCGCGCCATCTTTGCGGACAGCGCGATCAGCGCGACCGAGAAAGCCACCTCGTCGCGGTTTGCTTTGGCGCTCGCGATCGCATCAAACAATGCCCCAATCGTACGCTCGCGCACGGTCTCGAGCGCCGCAGCTATGCGCGCCCAGAGATTGGGTTGCTGGACCGTCGATTGAAGGGACGCTTCGCTCATTGTTTCTCCTGGGTCGCCGCAATTGTAATCCGGACGCTGGAAACCCGCCACCCACGCCGTAAGCGCCATTTGCGATAGAAGGAAGACGACGGAATAATACTTGAAAATTGAGCCTGCCTGACATGGGCAAGATTGGGGGAAAAAATCAAAAGTGCAGATTTTCCCCCGCGTTGCCGTCAGGCGCACTGATTTCCTCAGTCTGTGCGCCTTCCTGTGGAAAAAATGATTCGCGCCGCGAATCGCAGGCTTAGCAAACGGTCGGCGCAATTCTTGCGCCACAACGCGTGAAGGGCAGGTTGCCATCCATTTATTCTGAGGGGATTATTCGCCGCCTCGGTGGCGGGGCGACCGTGAGGGGGGGTGTGCATCCGCTGCAGACTTCATTCGAACGGTGATCGTCGGGCGTCAGCTTTGATAGGACATGTTCCATCGAAAGCCAGACATTCGAGCTGGGGAGCCGAGCAATGAGCGTCGTATTGTCTCAATTGCGTGTGGTTGCTGGCGGCGTGTTGTGCGGGGCCGCTTTCATGATGATCGCTTTGGTGGTTGCGGGGGCCGTTTAAACGACAGGTCGCGGTAACATGTCTCGCCGCGTCATGAAGTTTACGCCGCGCTTTCGGTCGCGAGCATCGGTTCGTAGCCAAGAATCGGCGACAACCAGCGCTC
>CAZSBU010000110.1:0-8355 GCA_964605055.1 uncultured Caulobacterales bacterium
TGATCCTGCGCGCACGTCTTTATGACGCCGAGCGGGCGCGCGCCGACGCCGAGCGCGCGGCGCAAAGGAAAGGCATGGTCGGCTCGGGCGATCGCTCGGAGCGGATCCGCACCTACAATTATCCGCAAAGCCGCGTCACAGACCATCGCATCAACCTGACCCTCTACAATCTCGACGACGTGATTCGCGGCGACGCGCTCGACCAGCTGATTGACGCGCTGATTACGCAGGACCGCGCCGACCGGCTCGCCGAAGTCAGTGCGAGTGGGTGAGGGCGGGGAAACCGTCGGCGAAGCGCTGCGCCGCGTCGCTGTGCTGCTAGTCCGCTCGCCTACGCCCCGGCTCGATGCGCGCATTATCCTGAAGGAATCGCTCGGCGGGGACGACGCCGCGCTGATTGCGCGCGACGGCGATCATCTTGACCCGGAGCAACTTCTTCGAATCGATGCGCTGGCTGCGCGCCGCGCGAGCGGCGAACCGATCTCGCATATTCTTGGGCGGCGCGAGTTTTGGGGGCTCGAATTCAAAGTGCGCGACGGGGCCCTGGCGCCGCGCCCCGATAGCGAGACGCTTATCGCGGCAATCGTGAAGCGGGTCGATCGCAACAAGGCGATCCGCATTCTCGATCTGGGCGTCGGCACGGGCTGCCTTGCGGGCGCGTTGCTAAGCGAATTTCCCCGAGCCACCGCCGTCGGCGTCGATCGCTCTCTCCCTTTCGCGCGGCTTGCGCGTGAAAACATGCACCGGCTGGGGTTTGATGATCGCAGTCTCGTGATCGCGGGCTCCTGGGCTGATGCGGTGAATGGGGATTTCGACGTTGTTATCTCCAATCCGCCTTACATCGCGCTTGGCGAGGCTGCTGCGCTGTCGCGCGAGGTGCGCGAGTTTGAGTCGCCTGAAGCGCTTTTCGCGGGCGCAGATGGCCTCGGCGCCTATCGCGACGTGCTGGCGGCGGCGCGCAAAACGCTGGCCCCGAAAGGGTTTCTGGTTCTCGAAATTGGCGACGGGCGGCGCGCGGACCTTGAGGCGCTGACGCATCAGGCTTTCCCCCGGGCGAGCGTGACGATCGAACCTGACCTTTCAGGCGCGCCGCGAGCGCTTGTGCTGGAACGGCTGGAAACAGCCGGTCATGCGCCCGACCTTACGCCCGACCTTACGAAAGAAAACAGTTGAATTCCGTGCTAATCTATGGATAGCTGCGTTTCATGGCGATTTAAGCCGCCGCGCAATGTTTTGGTTGTGCGCAGCAGGTGTGGGTTGGTTACACACCGAAATCGACCCAAACTTAGCCAATTTTTATGCTGCTGAATTAGTGGCCGCAAAACGCGGCGGAACCGGGCAGCAAAATCGATACGGGGGCTTGAGCAACACAATCGCCAGTCGGTCGCGCGGAAGAACTGAAAGTGCGTCGGCGAGAGAACTGGAAACGCATCCTGACGTTAACGGATGACTTCTCAACGCTGCGGCGGCTTCAACCGTCTGCGTGTTGAACGGATGACCCAATGACGGCAGCTTGACGAGCGAGGCCGAGCCCGAACGGGCCGGAAATCGCGGAGCTTGGCTATGGGCGTGCAAGCGCTGCTCATTGCGGCGCTACGGGCGGCAAAGAGAACGACAGGCAGTTGGCCGTCAGCCGCCCATAACCATCTGGGCAGTCGGCCCAGTACGAGAATATTTCGTCGTGCGTATCAACATTCGATAGGGACCAAATTATGAAGCGTGGCCGCAATCAACGTCGTCGCCAGGGGGTCAATCCCAACCGGGCGCTCGATTCCAACGGCCCGGATGTGCGCATCCGCGGCACGGCCAATCAGATCTACGATAAGTATCAGGCTCTTGCGCGCGACGCCCATTCCGCCGGCGACCGCGTAAAGGCCGAGAATTATCTACAGCATGCGGAGCATTACTTCCGCGTCATTCGCGCCACCCAGCCGGCGAACACGCCGATCGGCGAGCAGATGGATGGCGATATGGAAGACCAACCCGGCATCGGCGAGGGACGCGAGCATCGCGACCATCGCGGCGGACAGACAGACCGCGCCGCCGCATCGGCGGAAGACGAGTTCGAAGACCAGCCCTCGGCGGACATAGCCCGTACGGACGATGATTTCGGAGATGCGCCGGCGCCCCGGCGCGAGGCGAACCATTCAGGCGGACAGAACGGCGCCGCGCGCGAGGGCGGGCCGCGCCACAATGGACCCCGCGAGGGCGGCGACAACGATCCGCGACGGGCACGTCGGCGCCGGCCGCGCCGCCCAGGCCAGCGCGAGGACGGGGAACGCGTGCGCGAGGCAGGCGCCGAACAGGCGATGCCCGACGAGCCCGTGCTGACCTGAACGAACAACAGGGCTTTGCAGAAGACAGCGCGCGAACGAATAGGCAGAGACGGCCATGTCCGCTCCGACAGATGCAAAAATGAGCGAGCTTTCTACGTCGCTCTTCGATCTTGAAGGCAAGACGGTTGTCGTCACCGGCGCATCGCGGGGCATAGGCGCGGCCGCGGCCCGGCGCCTTGCGCAGCATGGCGCGAATATCGTCGTCTCAAGTCGTAAACTCGACGCCTGCGTTCTTGTCGCTGACGAGATCAACGCCGTAAGTGGGCGCGAGGCGGCCATCGCTATCGCCTGCAACATCTCGCGCAAGGAAGAGCTTGAGGGCCTCGTCGAGGCGACATTGGCGCGCTTCGGCCAGATTGACGTCGTCGTCGCGAATGCGGCCGTCAATCCGCATTTCGGGCCGATGTCGACGCTCACGGACGAACAGTTCGACAAGATCATTACCTCGAACGTGAAGTCGTCGCATTGGTTGGCGCAGATGACGCTGCCGGCCATGGCTGCGCGCGGCGGCGGCTCTTTCATTATCGTTTCTTCAATTGGCGGCTTCGTCGGCAGCGCATCGATTGGAGCCTACAACCTCTCCAAGGCGGCCGACCTGCAACTCGCTAGGAACCTCGCTGTCGAATACGGACCCTCGAATGTGCGGGCGAACTGCATCTGTCCCGGCGTTGTGAAGACTTACATGGCCGAAGCGCTGTGGAAAGATCCCAAGCTCGAAGCCGCGATTACCCGGCAATTGCCGTTGCGCCGCTTCGGCGAGCCGGACGATATCGCGGGCGCCGTCGTGTTCCTCGCCTCTCCGGCATCGCGCTGGATGACCGGCCAGCAGATTGTCGTCGACGGCGGAACGCTGATCGGCCTCGGCGGGCTCTAAGGGTCTGCGCAACCGCCTCTTGTCACGCGGTCATGGCGTCTTATCTCAAGCATGCCGGGCGTCGCCTTCGGGGGCGCTCGGGCTCATGACGCTTGTGAAAAAGGTCAACTATGCAATTCGAAAAATATACCGATCGGGCGCGCGGCCTCATTCAGGCGGCGCAGGGCATCGCCCTCCGCGAAAACCATCAGCAATTCACGCCGGAGCATTTGCTCAAGGCGCTGCTCGACGACGCCGAGGGGCTTGCCGCCAATTTGCTCCGCAATGCGGGCGCCAAACCGGAAGCCGCGCTGAAAGAGGCGGAATTGGCGCTTGGAAAGCTGCCGAAGGTGCAGGGCGGATCGGGTCAAATTTATCTCTCGCCAGCGCTTGCGCGGGTGTTCGCCTCTGCCGAAGAGCAAAGCGCGAAGGCGGGCGATGCGTATGTCTCCGCCGAACGGTTGCTCGTGGCGCTTGCGCTGACGCCCGATGCGGAAGCCTCGAAAATACTTTCGCGGGCCGGCGCGACTGCGCAATCGATCAATGCCGCAATTAACGCCGTGCGCAAGGGACGCACTGCCGATACGGCGTCCGCGGAGCAAGGTTATGATGCGCTGAAGCGCTATGCGCGCGACCTGACCGAGGCGGCGCGCGGCGGAAAGCTTGATCCTGTCATCGGCCGCGACGAAGAGATCCGGCGGACGATGCAAGTGCTGTCGCGCCGCACCAAGAATAACCCTGTGCTCATCGGCGAGCCCGGCGTCGGCAAGACGGCGATCGCGGAAGGTCTCGCCCTGCGCATCGTCAATGGCGACGTGCCGGAAAGTCTGCGCGACAAGCGATTGCTTGCGCTCGACATGGGGTCGCTGATCGCGGGCGCCAAATATCGCGGCGAGTTCGAAGAACGTCTGAAATCCGTACTTTCCGAGGTCACCGGCGCGGAAGGCGAGATCATTCTCTTCATCGATGAAATGCACACGCTCGTTGGCGCCGGAAAGAGCGACGGCGCGATGGACGCCTCCAATCTTCTGAAGCCTGCGCTTGCGCGCGGCGAGCTTCACTGCATCGGCGCAACGACCCTCGATGAATATCGCAAATATGTCGAGAAAGATGCAGCGCTCGCGCGCCGCTTTCAGGCCGTGTTCATCAATGAGCCGACCGTCGAGGATACGGTATCTATCCTCCGCGGACTGAAAGAAAAATACGAGCTGCATCATGGCGTGCGCATCTCCGACAGCGCGATCGTCGCCGCCGCGACACTATCGAACCGCTACATCACTGACAGGTTTCTTCCCGACAAGGCCATCGACCTGATCGACGAGGCGGCCAGCCGCCTGCGCATGGAGGTTGATTCCAAGCCAGAAGAGCTCGACGAGCTCGACCGGCGCATCATTCAGTTGAAGATCGAGCGTGAGGCTCTGCGGAAAGAGGGCGACGTCGCTTCGCAGGATCGCCTTGTCCGCCTCGAGACCGAACTCGCCGACCTTGAGGAGCGGTCGAACGCGCTGACCGCGCGCTGGCGCGCCGAAAAGGAAAGCCTCGCTTCGGCGACCAAGATCAAGGAAGAGCTCGAAGCGGCGCGTCAATCGCTGGTGGAAGCCGAGCGCCGCGGCGATCTTCTGCGCGCCTCAGAATTGAAATACGGACGCATCCCGGAACTTGAAAAATCCCTCGCCGCCGCCGAACGCCCTGAAGGGGAAACCCTGGTTCAGGAAGTCGTCGATCCCGAACACATTGCGGGCGTTGTTTCGCGCTGGACAGGCGTGCCGGTGGAAAAAATGCTCGAGGGCGAACGCGAAAAACTCCTCAGCATGGAGATGGCGCTTGGCGCGCGCGTCGTCGGTCAGGCCGAGGCGGTCGAGGCTGTTTCCGCTGCGGTCCGCCGCGCGCGGGCAGGGCTGAAAGATCCTGCGCGGCCCATCGGGTCGTTCCTGTTTCTTGGTCCAACAGGCGTTGGCAAGACCGAGCTGACGAAAGCGCTCGCGGGCTTTCTCTTTGATGACGACAGCGCCATCGCGCGTATCGACATGTCGGAGTTCATGGAGAAGCATTCGGTCGCGCGGCTCATCGGCGCGCCGCCGGGCTATGTCGGCTATGAAGAAGGCGGCGTGCTGACGGAAACGGTCCGCCGCCGACCTTATCAGGTCATCCTCTTTGACGAAGTGGAAAAGGCGCATCCGGATGTTTTCAACGTCCTGCTTCAGGTGCTCGATGATGGCCGCCTGACGGACGGGCAGGGCCGCACGGTCGATTTCCGCAATACGCTGATCATCCTGACGTCAAACCTCGGCGCGGAATTTCTCGCCTCGCAGCCGGAGGGGCATGACTCCGAGCAGGTGCGCGACCTCGTCATGGGCGCCGTGCGTGACCGATTCCGCCCGGAGTTCCTGAACCGGCTTGATGAAATCATCCTCTTCCACCGCCTGACGCGGGCGAACATGGACCGCATCGTCGACATCCAGGTGGCGCGCCTTGCGCAATTGCTCGGCGATCGGAAGATTTCCCTGTCGCTCGACGACAAGGCGCGGCGCTGGCTCAGCGATGCGGGCTATGATCCGGTCTATGGCGCGCGGCCCCTGAAGCGCGTCATCCAGAAGGAATTGCAGGACCCGATGGCGGACATGTTGCTGGCGGGCCGGATCACCGACGGCGAAACGCTGGAGGTATCCGCAACGCCCGCGGGGCTGACCATCAATGGCGCGATTGTCGCCGGTCGCCCCTCAGCGCGACGCGGCGCGGGCGGCGATGCGCCGCCCGCCGGCGCGCTGCTGAACTGACGGCTCGGATGAAGGAGACGGCGATGACCTGGCGGCCTTACACCTCGGAAGCCCTGAAACAACTCATCAGGCAGACGATCAAAGCTGCCGGGCCCATCGACCCGGCGACGCTGCCCCACCATCTGCGCGAGCGACTGCGCGCGCAGGCGTCGGGCGACGCGGAGCTAGATGCGTGCATCGCCGAGGTGATGGCGGAAATGCGCCGGCAGGAAGGTCGTCAGTAAAGCCCGCTATTCGCGCAAGACCTAGCCGAAGAACTCAGCGCCTGAGGTCTTTAACGTCTGTCCTCTGCGGCGAGCGACTTTGGTCGCGGAATATCCTCGAACAGTCCATCGCATGAACCGTCAACAAAGGCGACGTCGTCGATCAGGAAGCTGACCGGCTTGTTCGGCGCGCGGCGGCTGCGCATCGAGACGTCGATACGCGCGGCGCGGGCGTCGGTGAAGAACGCACCCACCATATTCCGAAAGCGGAACGTATCCTTCGTCCAGCGGAACGAGATCGTCGCCGGATCGAGCTTTTCGCCGTTGGCGGCATAGGGTTGCACACGCACACGGAACATTTCGCCTTCGCGTCCGCCCGTCGGATAGATGGCGAGCGCGGCGGCGCAGACGGGCTCCGTGAATTCGATGCTCAGCGGCCGGCGATAGTCGTCGCGGTGGACTGCGGCGAACGCCCCGCTCGGCGCAGCAAGATAGGTGCACTGAGTGTCATACTGGAAATAGCGCTGCCCCTGACAGATTTGACGGTGCAGTCCGGGGCCGAAGATGACGCCGTAATCCTTGGCGTATTGCTTGCCGATCGGCTCGCCATGGCGGCCCGGCGGGGCCTCGAAATTGATGATGCGGAAGGGCGGATCGAGCCCGGCTTCGGCTGCCGGACCGGAGCGCGCCAGGGGCCGCGTGCGCGTGGCGGGATTGCCATCGCCATCGGGGTCGGGGCCATAGCCGTTTTCATGCACCCAGCCGCCGCGGGGCGCGCCGCCGCTGATCACGTTGACGTCGCTGGCGTTAGCTGAACTCGCGATTAAGACGACGCCAAGCGCTGCGCCCCCGGCGAGGAAGCGCGCTAGAGAAGCTCTGGAAGATTTCGCGGACAGCGCCATTCCCCACCCCAAATTTCGATAACTATATACCGGGGCCAGACGGCGGGCAATTGAAAGAAAATCGGCCAATTTCATCGCCTTGACGCCATTTGCGCGCCATGCGCCCGCTATTGGCGCCGTTTCGTGATGGGCGCGCGCCGGCGCGCTTCTTTAAATATAGCCTGAGACTTCCCAATTTTGCGCTTGCGAAGGTGTGGAGATTGCATTGCCTCTACGCTAGAAGCGAGCGCGGCCGGACGCGTTCCGGCTGTTTGACGTTTGCTGAGAGGGGCTCGCCCGTGCTCTTGACCTTGCTGAAGGCGAAAATTCACCACGCCACCCTGACGCGCACCGACCTTCATTATGAGGGCTCGATCGCCATCGACGAAGACATTCTCGAGGCGGCGAACATCTTGCCCCACGAACAGGTCGCGGTGTGGAACGTCACCAACGGCGCGCGCCTCCAGACCTACGCCCTTCCGGCTGCGCGCGGCTCGTGCGAGTTCATGCTGAACGGCGCTGCGGCTCGGCTCGCGGCTGTCGGCGACAAGGTGATTATCGCCGCCTACGGCCAGCTTCCCGCCGAAGAAGCGCGCAATTACAAGCCGACGGTCGTTATCATGGGCGAGGGCAACGAGATCGCGCGACGGGTCTGACCCCGCCGCGGCTCGATCTTTCCGTTCAGTTGATCGCGTAAACGACCGTTACGGTCGCGTTGAGCGTTTGCTCGCCGGATTCGATCGGCACCGAGTCCGCCTTGGCCGCCGACATCACCATGCGCTCGGCAGCAATCGGCTGCGGTCCATATGAGCCGCCATCCGATATCCGCATCACCGGCCCCAGCTTTACGCCCGCCGCCGCTGCATAAAGCTCGGCCTTCTGGCGCGCATCGGCGACGGCGGCCCGCCGCGCATCGGCGAGGAGCGCGCTTTGATCTGCGAAGCCGAACGAGAAGCCGTTCATGCGATTGGCGCCGCTTGCGACCGTACGGTCGAGCACCGCGCCCGCCTTGTCGAGATTGCGCAGGCGCACGGTCAGCGTGTTCTCCGCCGTATACCCGATCAGTTTCGGCGGGCTGTTGCGCGGCTCGTAATCATACCGCGCCTGCAGCGACAGGTTCGAAGTCTGCAGGTCTTTCGGCGCGATGCCGTCTTTTTTCAGGGCGTCGATGGTCGATTTCATGCGCGCGTTCGCCTCGCGCAGGGCGGCTCCGGCGGTGTCGCCCTCGGCCGAGACGCCGATGGAAATGATCGCCATGTCTGGCGCGGCGCTGGTCTCGCCGAGGCCGTTGACGACGATGGTGCG
>CAZSBU010000111.1:0-1513 GCA_964605055.1 uncultured Caulobacterales bacterium
TATGGACGAACTCCGTCCCTTTCTCGCCCTTGCGGCGCAGGCGCGCCTTCATGCGCCGCGCCTGAAAGGCCCCGCAATTCGAGCATGACGAAATCTCGCGGTAGCGCCCCTGCCCCGGCAGCCAGACCTCGATGTCATAGGTCTTCTCGGCCGAGAACCCCATGTCGCCGGTGCAGAGTGCGACGGTGCGGAAAGGCAGCTCCAGCTTTTTCAATATCGTCTCGGCCGCACCCGTCATGCGCTCATGCTCGGCGGCGGACTGTTCAGGGGCCGTGACCGAGACGAGTTCGACCTTCGAGAACTGATGCAGGCGGATCATGCCGCGCGTATCGCGCCCCGCCGCGCCCGCTTCCGAGCGGAAGCACGGCGTCCACGCGGTGAAGCGCAGCGGCAGCGCCTCGCCGTCGACGATCTCATTCGCGACGAGGTTGGTGAGTGGCAACTCAGCCGTGGGAATGAGCCAAAAGTCGCCTGTCGCCTGAAACAAATCTTCCCTGAACTTCGGCAACTGCCCCGTTCCAAACGCGGCGTCGTCGCGCACCAGCAATGGCGGGGAAACCTCACGATAGCCGAACTCCGCCGTATGGGTGTCGAGCATCAGATTGGCGATGGCGCGCTCGAGCCGCGCAAGGCCGCCCGACAAGACAACAAAGCGCGCGCCGGAGATCTTAGCGGCGGCCTCGAAATCCATCTGGCCGAGCGCTTCGCCGAGGTCAAAATGCTCGCGCGGGTCCTCAAGGTTGCGCGGCGCGCCCCAGCGGCGCACTTCGACGTTCTCTTCTTCCGTTCGCCCATCAGGCGTATCGGCGGCGGGGAGGTTCGGTATTTCGGCTAGCAAAAGATCCACTCTGGATCGAATGGATCGCTCGGCCTCCTCCGCGCCCGGCATTTCCGCCTTGATCGCCTCGACCTCGGCCATCAGGCGCTGCGCTTCAGCCTCCTCGCCCCGGCCTTTCGCCGCGCCGATGGCTTTCGAGGCCGCGTTGCGCCTCGTCTGCAATTCGTTGAGCCGCGCGGTCGCGGCGCGCGCGTCCGCGTCGAGGGCGATAATTTCCGCCGACATCGGGGGAAGGCCGCGCCGGGCCAGCCCCGCATCAACGGCGTCAGGGGTCTCGCGAATAAACTTCAGGTCGTGCATCGGTGGGCTCGTTTCGTTCCGGCGTTAAAGTTGGTTGGCGGTTACACGATTTCGGGTCTTCGGTCTTGGTCGGGTGGCGTCTCATCCCGACAATAACCCCGCCACAGGGGGTGGGGGATAAAAGTTATATTTTGGCTGTAAAACTTATAATTCTCGCGGGGCGTGCGCCGGGCGTAAGGCGCTCGCCACCCTCGCACGCGAGTTAAGCCGACGCCTCTTCCATCGCCGCCCGCGCCTTGCGCGAGGCGATCCGGACCGACAGGACCGAGACCTCGTAGAGCGCGAGGATGCAGCCGCCGAGCACGATCTGGCTGAACGGATCGGGCGGGGTCAGGAACGCGGCGATGATGAAAATGATGACGACCGCATAGCGGC
>CAZSBU010000111.1:1523-7225 GCA_964605055.1 uncultured Caulobacterales bacterium
CGGGCGTGACGAGCCCCGCCTGCGCCATCAGCGTCAGGACGACCGGCAATTGAAAGGCAAAGCCGAAGGCGAGGATCATCGTCGTCACGAGCGACAGGTAATCGCCGACGCGCGTCAGAAGTTCGTAATTGGCCGGCGTATCGCCCCCCGCCGTCGCCTCGAAGCCGACGGCAAAGCGCATGACGAACGGCATCATGATGAAATAGACAAGGCTCGCGCCGGCCGCGAACATAACAGGCATGGCGAACAGGAAGGGCAGCGCCGCCTTTTTCTCGCGACGGTAAAGCCCCGGCGCGATGAACCCGTAGAGTTGCCAGGCGATGACGGGAAAAGCCATGACAATGGCGGCGAAGACCGACAGGCGCACGCGCGTGAAGAAAAATTCGAGCGGGCCGAAATAGAGCGTCGGGTCTTTGGTCGCATCCGGCCCTTGCGCCGAGCGCACCGCGTCGACGAACGGAATAATCAGCACATTGAATATCTGCTCCGAGAACACGAAGCAGATCGCGAAGCACACCGCCACAGCCCCGACGACAATGAGCAGGCGCGAGCGCAGTTCGGTCAGATGTTCGAGCAGCGGCGCGGCCGAAGCGGCGACCTCATCATCGTCCGGCGTTTCCCCGCCCGCCGACCCAACGGCAGGCGCCGGCGCGCCGTCACGGACTGCGGGCGTTTTCGAACTCGGCGATTTCGCGAAAGGATTGAGGTTCACAGGTAAGGTTCTTCAACCGGCGCCCCGCTTTTTTTCGCAGGCGAGCGACCGGCGTCGCGAAGTTGCGCGGCCTCTTCATTCAACGCTTCTTCAACAGGCCGCACCGCATCGCTGATCGGGCGAAGCGCGGTGTCGATTTCGCCTTTTGCTTCCGAAAGGGCGCTCTTGGCGTCCGCCAGCACATTCTGGCGGCGGATGGCGTCAATCTCCGCGCGCATCTCCTCGATCTCGCTCTCGCGCGCCATCTGGTTGAAGGCGGCGGTGAAATCGGAAGCCATGCGCCGCGCCTGACCAACAAGGCGGCCGACGGAGCGCAAAAGCTTTGGCAAATCCTTCGGGCCGACGACGATCAGCGCGATCACGGCGACAACGATCAGCTCGAAGAAACCGAAATGTGGCGCAAGCGACATCTGGCGCGCGTCCTCAGGGTCAGTTCTTCTCGGTCGTTTTCTGCGACGCCGAGACGTCGATCGGTTTGTCCGCGCCTGCTTCGATCTGTTTATCTTCGTCCTGAAGACCTTTGCGGAAGGATTTGATGCCTTTGGCAAAATCACCCATCAGCGAGGATATCTTGCCGCCGCCGCCAAAGAGCAGCAGCGCCAGCACCAGTATTATCAGAATTTGCCAAGGACCGATGGCGCCCATCGCGGGAACTCCAATTCTTAAAACTCTGCCCGACTTGTAGACCTACGGGAACGCTGACGCAAACGCGCTAGAGCCACGGCGCGCTCATGGCAGCAGCGCTATCATCGCCGGCAATCGTCAGGATTGATCGACGGCTTCTTCTTCAATTTGATGAAAATCCTGAACGAACTCCGGGTCGCCCTGCCCGCCCGCTGGCGTCTCATCGCCGTGCTCGCCATCGTCATCGGGGCCATCCCCGGCATCGATCGGGGACGGAATGGCGAAGCCGAGCGGCAGGCGCGCATCGAGAAGTCCCGCCGCGCGCAGATCCGCCATCCCCGGCAGATCGGCGACGCTCTCAAGGTTGAAGTGCTCAAGGAACGCCGGGGTCGTCCCGTAGAGAGCGGGCCGCCCGGGCGCATCGCGACGGCGCCCGCGCAGCCGCACCCAGCCAATTTCCAATAGCTGGTCGAGCGATCCCTTCGACACCGCCACCCCGCGCACGTCTTCTATGTCCGCGCGCGTGCACGGCTGGTGATAGGCGATGATCGCTAGCGTCTCGAGCGCGGCGCGCGACAGGCGCCGCTGGTCGACGCGCTCGCGCTGGAGAACATGCGCAACGTCCGGCGCGGTCAGGAACCGCCAGCGGCCGCCTGCGCTCATCAGGTGGACGCCCCGGTTCTCATAGGATTGGGCGAGCGTCGCCAACAGCGCGGGCACATCGACGCCCGGCGGCAGGCGGCTGGCGATCGCATCCACATCGAGCGGCTCGCGCGCGGCGAACAAAAGCGCCTCGACCATGCGCAGATGCTGCGCCGTGTCGATGGCGGTATAGACCGGATCGCTCGACGGACTGTCGGCTGCATCGTTATCGGAGCCCGAATGCGTTTCAGGCGCATCGCCCATATGCTCTGCCTCCGGAGCATCTTCGTCCGATCCGTTGTCAGCGGCGTGTCCCAGTAGTTCCTCGCGCAACGCTTCCTGCGCGTCGCGGGGAGAAAGGTCGGCAAACTTGCGGGCGGCGTCGCCAGCGGGAGGGGTCATGAGTCGCCTCGTTCAGCAGGGTCGCGATAGTCGTTCGGCGCACCGTCACGCCTTTTGACGTAAATCGGTTCGAAAGCCCCGCGCTGGCGCAACTCAATGCGCCCGTGCTTGGCGAATTCCAGCGCCGCGTTGAAGGCGCTGGCGATGACCGAATTGGCCGGCGCGTCAATCTCGCGCAGCGGCGACAGGCTCGCCAGATCGACCCAGTCGGGGATCGCCCCCAATATGCGCGCAAGGCGGGCGCGCGCCTCTTCGATTGAATAAACCTTGGGCGGCGTTACCGTATACGTACGATCGATGGCGGCGACGCGCTGGCGGGCATAAGCCTGAAGCAGTTCGTAAAGCTCCGCTTTCCACAATGAGGTACGCACAACCCGCTCGCCCTCTGGCGCGCCGCGCGGGAACAACTCCGCCCCGACTTGCGGCAGGCGCATCAATCCATCGGCGGCGCGGCGCATGGCTTCTAGCCGTTGCAGCTGGAAGGCGAGTTGGGCCGCCATCGCGTCCGCGCTCGGCTCGTCGCCGTCGGTCGCCGCTACCGGCAGGAGCAACTTAGATTTGAGATAGGCGAGCCATGCCGCCATAACGAGATAGTCAGCAGCCAGTTCAAGCCGCTGGGCCTTCGTCGCCTCGACGAAGGCGAGATACTGATCGACGAGCGCGACCATCGAAATCCGGCGCAGGTCGACACGCTGAGACCGGGCGAGGTCGAGCAGAACGTCCAGCGGTCCGGCGTAGCCATCGATATCAACGATGAGAGCCTCGATGTCGACGTCAGGCTCTCTTCGCAATGGGGCGTCAAACGGATCTGCGACTGCCGCTGCGACTGGTCCCGCGACCGGGGGGTCGACGCCAAGCGAGACTTGTTCGTTTGCGGAGCGCGAGGATTGATTCATCGTGCGACCATATGCGCGATTCTCGGAGCGGCCTATGCCCCGGCGAAAAATACGCGAACGCCGCCCGCTTCGGCCTGCGTCAGGGCGCTGCGTCTCAGGCAACGAGAACGGGCTTCATCAGAGCGGCGAGACGGTCGTAGTCTGCCTGCGTGTCGGATCGCTCTACATTTAGGGGCGCCTGGGCGAGCGCCGCCACGGCGCGGCTCAATGATGCGCCCTCGAGAGGCGGGATGTGAGCGGCTGCTTCAATCTTGTCGGCCAGCGTAAAATTACAGCAGAGCGCCGCATCGCATCCGGCGGCGACCGCCGCTCCGGCGCGCAGCGCAAGCGGTCCGCCAAGCGCCTGCATCTTCAAATCATCGCTGAAGAGGAAGCCCTCAAAGCCGATCTCGCCACGGATGATCTCTGTGATGACGGTCGCCGACAACGTGGCGCAGCGATCGGCATCAAGCGCCTCGAAGACGACATGCGCGGTCATGCCGAACGGCGCATCGCGCAACGCCTTGAACGGCGGGAAATCCACCGTCCGCAGTTCATCGCGCCGGGCGACTACGCGCGGCAAATCGTAATGGCTGTCGCACGTCGCGCGCCCATGCCCTGGCAGGTGTTTGATGACGGGTAAAGCGCCACCGCGCACCAGGCCATTCATGACGGCGCGGCCGATGGCTTCGACGGTGTCGGGGTGGCTCGCAACCGCCCGGTCGCCCATGACGACAGGGTCGGCGTCAAGCTGGCGCACATCGAGCATCGGCAGGCAGTTCACCGTCACGCCAAGATCGGAGACCATCCGACCGAGGAGATAGGCGTTCAATTCCGCCGCCTCGACGGCCTTGCGCGGATCAAGTTTGTGGAGCGCGCCGAAGGCCCCCATCGGCGGGTGGGCCGCGAATGCAGGCGGCTTCATGCGTTGCACGCGACCGCCTTCCTGGTCGATCAGGATCGGCGCATCGGCTCGTCCAACACAGTCGCGGAGTTCGGCGGAAAGATCGCGAACAGCCTCGCGGTTCGGGCAATGGCGGGCAAACAGAATAAATCCAAAGGGATCAGCGTCGCGAAAAAAGGCGCGCTCATCGGCCGTGGGCCGCGCGCCTTCGCAATCAAATATTGCGGCGCTCGCCATAAAGACGATCGCCTTTCCTACTTGGCCTTGACGAGGCAGTCCTGCCCGCGGGACTTCAGCCCCTCGCAATAGGTCTTGGCGGCTTCCGCCGACGCAAACGGTCCGATCCGCAGACGGTGGAACTTGTCTGTGGCGCTTAGGGGCGCGATCACGTCAGGACCCTTCCCGTCGACGAAATCGCCAAGCTTTTTCTCCAGCGACCCCCACGCTGCGTTCGCCTCGGCCGTCGACCCGTAGGCTCCCACCTGAACAAGATGGGTGCCGGACAGCGGATCGCCGGCAAACGTTACCGTGGGCTGCGTCGTGCTGGCCCGCGTCGGCTGAACTGCGGGCTTGGGCGACGGCGCGGCGGTCGTCGGCGCAGTTTGGACTGGTGCAGTCTGAACTGGCTCAGTCTGGACTGGCTCAGTCTGGACTGGCGCAGTTTGAGACGGCGGAAGATTCGTCACAACGTCATTCTGCGCGGCGTCTTGCGCGGCCAGCCTGGCGATGCGGTCGCCAACGGCGTCTTCGACCGGCGCGGCCTCGCTCGCCATTATCTCAGCGATCGGGTCTGCGGCGGTGCGCGACAGCGGCGCTTCGGGACCTGCGGCAAGGGTTTCAACCGGCGTGCTAGCGGCGGTCGCGAGATCGTCAAAACGCGCAGCGGCGGACGGATCCTCAATTTTTAACGGGCTCGGATCGGCGGTGACGATCGGAACGCCGACGAGTTCCTTGCCTGTCTTGATGCCGTGCTGGTAGGCGTAGCCGACGATCGACACGATAGCGCCGATCATGATGAGGCCCATCAGGAGAACGACCAGTCCCGACATGCCGCGGTCTTCGGCGCCTTCGGATTCTTCCTCGTCTTCGATTTCCTCATCATATTCGTAATCGAATTCAGCTGTCTTCGTCGCCATCTGGGTCTCCTCTAGCGGCCGTTCGCCGCCTAGCGATCCGCCCCCGCCCTTCAATCGAAAAACTCTTTCGGTCCAAACTCATCCAGCCTGAGTCTGTCGAACCGTTATCCCCAACCTTTATCCGGTCAGTCCGCCTGTTCAACCCTGTCGGCGGCGGGCGCATTCCGCGCTCGTAACCGTTCCCGCCAAAACCTCAAGTCCTGTGGCGTCAAAAATTGAACCCGCGAATCGTCCAGCAACGCCGATCATAACACCACCGCAATCAGGAAGCGAATAAACGCGACGAAGCGTCGCCGGAAGGATGATTATATCGACGGCGCAGAACCGAAGAGTTTTTCATGCTCCCGGATCGCATATCGGTCGGTCATGCCGGCAATATAGTCGCAGACCGCTCTGGCCCTCTTTGA
>CAZSBU010000111.1:7235-8269 GCA_964605055.1 uncultured Caulobacterales bacterium
GGCCAAGCGGAATCTCCGCGTCAGCGTAGGCAAGCGCGCGCCACTCCGGCGGCAGGATCTCCGGCTCCGCCATGAACACGTCGAAAAGCGCGCGGACGATCCGCCTTGCCTGGCTACGCGCCCGGTTCACTTTGTAATGCCTGTACATATTTTCATGCAGAAACGACCGCAGCCCGTCGAGTTCAGCCTTCAGCGCAGGCGAGAAGTCGACGATCTGTTGGCCGGCGCGGCGCACTTCATCGGCGGTGGACACACCGGCCTCGTCCAGATTGGCGCGGGTTTGCGTGACGACGTCGTCGACCATCGCGCCAATAAGCGCCGAGACCGCCTCGCCAATGACCGCGTCGCGCTCCGCCGATGGCCAGGTCTTCTCAATCCGCGCGATCGCCGGACCGACGAGCGGCAGCGCGCGCGCGTCCTCAAACGAAAACAGTCCGGCGCGCAGGCCGTCATCGACGTCGTGATTGTTGTAGGCGATGTCGTCGGAAACGGCGGCGACTTGCGCTTCAAGTCCGGCGTGCGCGCCGAGCCAAAGATCGCGCTTTGGATGGCCTTGGGGATCGCCGCTGCGGACATATTCTTCAATCGCCGCCGGTAAGGGCGGCGAGCCCTCCCCGATCAGCGGGCCATTGTGTTTGACAACGCCTTCAAGGGTTTCCCATGTCAGGTTGAGACCTTCGAACGCTGCATGCCGGCGTTCGAGTTTCGTCAGCAGGCGTAGCGTCTGCGCATTGTGGTCGAAGCCGTCGTAAGGCTCCATGCACGCCTTCAGCGCATCCTCACCTGTATGGCCGAACGGCGGATGGCCGAGGTCATGGGCGAGCGCAACGCATTCGGCGAGATCCTCATCGAGTTTCAGCGTGCGCGCGATGGATCGCGAGATTTGCGCGACTTCAAGCGAGTGGGTCAGACGCGTTCGATAATGGTCCCCCTCGTGATAAACAAAGACTTGGGTCTTGTGCTTCAGTCGGCGGAAAGCGGCTGAATGCAGCACGCGGTCGCGGTCGCGTTGAAAGGGCGTGCGGGTGGCGCTT
>CAZSBU010000112.1:0-8249 GCA_964605055.1 uncultured Caulobacterales bacterium
GACCGGCGGAACGGCGTAACGGGGTGAGGCCCGATCCCTATCGCGTCTGGCTATCCGAGATCATGCTGCAGCAAACGACCGTAGCGACGGTGTCTTCCCGGTTCCGGCAATTCCTCGCGCGCTGGCCGCGCCTCGCTGACCTCGCCGCCGCGCCAATCGACGACGTGCTCGGGGAGTGGGCGGGCCTTGGCTATTATGCGCGGGCGCGCAATCTCCATGCCTGCGCGCAGGCGATCATGCGCGACCATCAGGGCGAATTCCCGCAAACGGAGGCGGCGTTGCGCGCGCTCCCGGGCGTCGGGTCGTATACTTCAGCTGCAATTGCTGCGATCGCCTTCGATGCGCACGCGATTGTCATTGACGGGAATGTCGAGCGCGTCGCCGCCCGCTACTTCGCCATCGACGCGCCAAAGCGGCTGGCCCACGCCCGGACGCGCGCGCTGCTCGGCGCCATATGGCCTCAGGATCGGTCAGGCGATTTTGCGCAGGCGCTGATGGATCTCGGCGCAGGCGTGTGCGCGCCGCGAATTCCGCGCTGCCAAGACTGTCCGCTAACCGACGATTGCGAAGCCTTGCGGCTTGGTCTCGTCGCCGAGCTGCCGCGACGGACCCCGAAGCCAGAAAAGCCGCACCGCTTAGGCCACGCTTTTGCGATTTTCGATGAACGGGGTCGAATTCTGGTCGAGCGCCGTCCTGAAAAAGGCCTTCTAGGCGGCATGCTCGGTCTTCCCGGCACGGCGTGGACGGATCAATCCGCCCCCCCGCCATGCGGCCCATGGCGTCATGCCGGGGAAGTCCGTCATGTCTTCACCCATTTCCGCCTGACGCTGAACGTCTGGAACGCTGCGGCGTCGAAGATCGATACGCTGCCGGAGGGGATGTTTCTTCCGCCCTCGCAGATAGAGGCTCCAACGGTGATGCGAAAGGCGATAGACGTAGCCTCCGCGGGGCGGCCGCTTCAGAGCCAGCCGCGCGCCTTGAAGAAAACGTAAGGCAGGATTGCTGAGAGGATCATGAGCGTTACGGCGAATGGATAGCCATAGGGCCAGGCGAGTTCCGGCATGAATTGAAAGTTCATCCCATAGATGGAGGCGATAAGCCTGGGCGGCAGGAAAACGACGGCGGCTACCGAGAAGATCTTGATAATCGCCGTCTGCTCGATGTTCACCATGCCAAGAGTTGCATCAAGGAGAAACGTTATCTTCTGAGAAATATAAGTAACGTGGTCGGACAATGAGCGCACGTCACGCGACAGCGTTTTCAGTTTACCGCGAATTTCCTTTTCTGATTTTCGCTGCGCCGTGAGCAAACCAAAGAACCCAAGCAGGCGTTCCAGCGTTACAAGGCTCTCTCTCATCTTTGAAATAAGATCGCCCTTGCGCCCCAGTTCAATGATCAGGGCCTGATAGTCACGGCTGCGTGTGGGTTTGCCTTTGCTCGCCCGGAAAATGCTGCGAGACATCGCGTCGATGTCATGTCCCGCGCGCTCCAGAACATCCGCCAGACGTTCTATCACGGCCTCAATCAAGCCGGTCAAAACGGCATCCGGGTTTACTCCGGGAGATGTTTTCTGCGCGCGCGCAGCAAAGGAGGCGAAAGCCCGCGGCTCTTCATACCGCACGGTAATCAACCGCATTGGCGTCAAAATGAATGTAACGGGCGATAGGCGCGCATCGTCGCCATCAGCCTGGGAAAGCAACAGCGCCGTCATAAAGGCGTCATTATTATCTGTGTAAAGACGACTTGAAACTTCGATCTCTTCCATTTCCTCGCGGGTCGGAATGTCGAGGCCTAAAGCCGCTTCGAGATCCGTTTCCTCTTCTGGCGAGGGGCGCAAAAGGTCGACCCAGATCGCGCTACGGCAATCGGCGACGACGTCGGCCAAGGCGTTTAAGCGTCCGCCTTCAGCGGCGACATAACCGAACAACATGAAGCGGCCTCCATGCCTGCGCCGGCCCCGCTCCCGCGATCCATGGGAAAGAACGAGACTGCCAATGCCTTCGCTCACCCGTTCGCCGAGCCCGTCGCAAAAATCAACAGGGAGGACGAGACGCTTAAGCTGCGCGCAGTTTTTTAAGGATGTCCGACTTGCGTGCGCCGCCGCGGCCACGAAGCGCCGGCGTGTCGAGGCCTGCGCGTTCGAGAATGTCGGCGGTCAGCATCGGCGCCTCGGACCGGAAGCGGGTTTTGCCGTCGTCGTCGACATAGATAACGTAAAATCCTTCCTCGGCTGTCATGGCGTGGCGCAACAAGGATGCGTCGAGCCAGTCCATCGGCTCGCCATTCGTCCGGGGCGTTTCGTCGCCATAGATTTCGATCACCGCGACGTCGTCGCGGATAAGCGCCGCGATCGCAGGCTTCAGGAGACGCCTCTGCATGCGGCAGGCGGAATGATCTTCCGACGGCCCGATGATGAAAAGCGTTTTACGCGGGGAGAAGCGCTTAAAATCCGCTCGGCCGATAAGCCCGGCGAAATCAGGCATGCGGAAATCGCCCCGTGCGGCCACGGCCGCAAAGGCGCCAAAAGCGATGCAAATCGCCGCGATTGCGATGGTCAGGCCCATGAGACGACGCTAGCCCTCAAGTTTTTCCGGTCCGTTAACAAATAATTGCCGTCAACAGTCGCCGCCCTTGGCCTGATGTTGAGGAAACCATGGCGGACCGACGCGTGGCTGACAAGCAGTGTGAGACGAACGCTGACCCGGTTGCGGAAACTACTCATCCTGGAGGTATTTGCAGGAATGGGGCCAGCTTCCGAGCGTCGGCGAACCCTTTCGGACCTGGCAGAGGCGAGGCTCGACATATCAGGCCCGGCGTTTGCTACCCGATGGTAACGCGGCGGAGCCTTTTTTGCGCCGCGGTGGCGAGATACCGGGAACCGGTGTACGCCGCTGGCGCCCATGTTTGGGCAACGCTTCTCGAATTGCGTTATTGCGGCTGAGGGAGTGACGGATGCCTCTTATCCAGTTGATCTTGCTGGCGATCGTCCAGGGGATCACGGAATTCCTGCCGGTTTCGTCCTCCGCGCACCTCATCCTGGCGCCGCTGCTCGTTGATAGTTGGGCCGATCAGGGGCCCCTCATCGATGTCGCAGCCCATATCGGCTCTCTCGGCGCAGTCATCGCCTATTTCCGTCAGGAAACCGGAATGCTGATCCGCGGCGGGGTGGATGCAGTGACATTTCGCCCCACCGCTGATCGAAAGCTGTTCCTGATCATCGCCGCCGCAACCGTTCCTGTTCTGGCCTTCGCTGTCCTATTCGTCGCCTTTGACATCGTCGAGGCGACGCGAACGCCTGCGGTTTTAGGCGCCGCCAGCATCTTCTTTGGCATTATCCTTTGGCACGCGGATCGCCGGCCAACGACGCGCGAGGGCCTCGGAGAGATCACCTGGCGCGAGGGCATGCTGATCGGCGTTGCGCAAATGTTCTCGATCATCCCGGGCGCCAGCCGATCCGGCGTTACGATGACCGCTGCGCGCTATCTCGGTTGGTCGCGGCCAGAGGCGGCGAGATTCTCGATGTTGCTCGCTATACCAACTATTTCCGCATTCGGCCTGTTTGCAGGGATCAAGCTGATGACAGACGGCGCGCAGGCGACGCTCGAAGCGGCCGGCGTCGTTGCGATCCTTTCCTTCGTCGTCGCTTTTCTGACAATTGCAGCGTTCATGAAGCTGACCCGCTCGATGAGTTTCACGCCATTCGTGATCTACCGCATCGCGCTTGGGATCGTGCTAATTGCCTATGCCATTCGCACGCCGGGAGTTTGAAGTGATTTCAGCGCAAAAAAGCATCATCGAGAACGCCCCTTCGGCGGCGGGGGTGCGCGCCGCGGCAGCACGACTTGATGGCTGGGCGGTAAAGACGCCGTTGATTGAAAACGCCCAGCTGAACGACCGCGCGGGCGGGCGTGTGCTGATCAAAGCGGAAACGCTGCAACACTATGGCTCGTTCAAGTTTCGCGGCGCCATGAACCTGCTGGCGCAGCTGACCGATGACGAGCGCCGTCGCGGCGTTCTCGCGTGGTCTTCAGGCAATCATGCGCAGGGCGTTGCCTATGCGGCGAAACTATTGGGTGCGCCGGCCTGCATCGTCATGCCTGCCGATGCGCCGCGCATCAAAATCGATCAGGTGCGCGCGCTCGGCGCGGAAATCGTTTTCTACGATCGCTACACCGAAGATCGCGAGGCGATCGGCCGTGAGATTGCCAGAACCCGCGGGCTGACCATCGCGCCGCCTTACGATCATCCGCAAATCATGGAGGGGCAGGGCACCGTCGCGCTAGAGACCGTTGAGCAAGCTTCGGCCGCAGGCGCGCATCTCGACGCCTTCGTCGTGTGCTGCGGCGGCGGGGGGCTAGCGGCAGGCTGTGCTACGATGCTGGCCGACATCTCTCCCAAGACGGTGGTGTGGGTCGCTGAACCGGAATTTTATGATGATACCGGCGTCTCATTGCGAACCGGCGCGCGCGCGAAGGCTGATCTCTCGAAAAGGACGATCTGCGACGCCATCGCGACGCCGACGCCAGGCGAACTGACGCTGCCGATCCTTCAGCGCTGCGCCAGTGGCGGGGTTGCCGTTTCTGACGAGCAGGTTGTATTGGCGATGGCGTTCGCGTTCCGCGCGCTCAAGCTTGTTGTAGAGCCCGGCGGGGCGGCCGCGCTGGCTGCGGTGCTTAACGGGAAAATCCAGACCAGCGGCCGGACCGTAGCGATCACGTTGTCGGGAGCGAACGTGGACCCGACGTTATTTGCAACCATTCTTGATCGCCGAGAGTAAACTTTACCATGCCCGCGACATTACCAACCGTTGAAACGTTATAATATCTCGCTACATCCCGAGTCGAAGGGATAAAAGCGAGAAATTTCACAGTTTAATAGCCATTGCCCTTCACCATGGCGGATGGATCTCGCCGATTACTTTGGAGGGTGCTCACGTGGCCGACAATCCAGGGTTTAGTCCGATCGCAAAACGCCAGGGCTTGATGATGAGCCCGCGCGAACTCGCAGAACTCGGCGGTCGCAAGCTCGTCTACGTTCGGAGCGTCGTGGCGCGCGATGTCGCCGATGAGCTGATCGACGAAGACGGCGAGCCAGCTTTTGACATTCCGGAAGACGCAACGCTGTATTCAGTTCACGCGGCCGACGGAGAACGCATTGCTATTGTTGGCGACAGGGCGCTGGCGTTCGCCGCCGCGCGCCAGCACGAGATGACGCCGGTTAGCGTCCACTAAGTAAATTATTGGCGTTGTGATCAGGCGGCGTTCGACTGAACGTTTTCTGTTGCAATCGCAAGCAGCGCTTCAGCGGTTTCTGCGCCGCGGAGCGCCTCGCGTTTGCCTTCGTCGCGCATGAAACGGGATACTTTCGCTAGCGCCTTCAAATGCGCAGCGGTTGCATCCATTGGCGCCAGCAAAACGAAAATCAAATCGACAGGCTGTTCGTCAACTGAGTCGAAATCGATTGGTCGCTCCATGCGAGCGAGCATGCCGACAATTTTTCCAAGGCCTTCGATCTTGCCATGGGGGACGGCCACGCCGCGGCCAACGCCCGTTGAACCAAGCTGTTCCCTGTCCGATAGCGCCTGGCGAATAATATCTGCCGGTACGCCCGTGAAAGCTGCGGCTCGATCGGCAAGCGCCGATAGCGCCTCACGCTTGCACTTGGCGTGCAAGTTCGGAACGACGCTCTGGATCGTCAAAAATTCACTGATGCCTGTCACGTTTACTCACCCTAGCCAACCCGACTGCGATCGCCGCTCCCGTGGCTAATAAAGAGCGCCGACTCCATCCCCTCAAAACACTCCAGTCTTTCGCTCGTCCCTGCCGCCCGCAAGCAAGGCTCAAAATGCCGCGCTTACGATTCCCTTTTGAGCCTTGGTAGTTCAATTCCCGGGCCACCCGGCTTTTCCCCAGCCTTACCAGCCAATTTAGCCCAATTGCCTTTGGCAGGCGGACCGCAGTCGCTCGTCGTCCCAAGTTTGGATGCAGATATCAGGGTAATCCGATCTCGCCTTGCCCTCGTCCCGTTAGTCTTGATTAACGTCGGCGGCAGCGTATGCGCGCGAAATCCGCGCACTGCAAGCCATTATGCGCCGGGATCGACCCATCCGATATGGCCATCGCGCCGCCGGTAAACAACATTGACCCGCCCATGTGCCGCGTTCTTGAAGACGATAGCGGGGCTTTCAGCCAGATCGAGTTGCATGACGGCCGCCCCGACGGTCATTTCGCGCAGAGACGTGAGTTGTTCAGCGACCACAACAGGCGTGGGGTCGCCCTCAAAATCCTCCGAGCCGTCATCGGCGATGGCGCTATCTTGTTCAGGCGTTAGAGGGGCGAGGATCGAATAAGCCGCTGATTCCGCGGGCAGGGGCGGCTTTCCGTTCGCATGGTGGTTCTTCAGCCGCCTCTTGTATCGGCGGACCCGTTTTTCGAGCTTTTCCAGGGCTGAATCAAACGCGCCGTAAGCATCGCCGCCATCGCCATGAGCGGCGAGAAACACACCAGAGTCGAGGTGGGCCGTCATTTCGCATTCAACGAGATGGCGTTCGCGGCTGAACGTGACGACGGCCGCCGCCCCCCGTCCGAAATATTTCGTCACGCCGTCAGTGAGCCGTCCGGTCACGTGGCTCTGCAAGGCGGCGCCTAGTTCGATATTTTTTCCGCTGACCTGAACGTCCATGAGGCCTCCATTAAGGCCGACCGGTGGTCTCCGGCCGAGCCCCAGCCTGCTAATATCGGCGGAACTGTCGCGAATTCAAAGCCCTAAATGGCCTTGCGCAAAGCGGCCCGGCGGCGTTCCACCGACGAGGGAATATGCATCGTTTCGCGGTACTTGGCGATTGTCCGGCGGGCGATTTCAACGCCTTCGGCTTGCAAGATCTCGACAAGGCGGCCGTCGGACAGAACATCGTCAGGCGTTTCGCGCTCGATCATTTCGCGAATACGATGACGGATCGCTTCGGCCGAATGGGCCTCGCCGCCTTCAGTCGCCGAGATCGACGCGGTGAAAAAGTATTTCAGCTCGAAGAGCCCGCGCGGCGTCGCGATGTATTTGTTGGCCGTCACGCGCGACACGGTCGACTCGTGCATCGAGATTGCGTCGGCGACAGCTTTCAGATTGAGCGGCCGCAAATGCCGGACGCCATAGGCGAGAAATCCGTCCTGCTGGCGCACAATCTCGCTCGCTACTTTCAGTATCGTCCGCGCGCGCTGATCAAGGCTCTTGGCGAGCCAAGTGGCGTTGGAGAACTGTTCGTTGAGAAACACATTGTCAGCGTCCCGACATTTTGTCTTCAAGACTTCCGAGTAGTAGCGGCGGTTGACGAGAATCTTCGGCAGGGTGTCGCTGTTCAGCTCGACCTTCCAGCCTCCGTCCTGCGCGGTGCGCACGAACACATCTGGAATGACGACCTGAACGGTCTCCGCGCCGAAAGCATAGCCGGGCTTCGGCGTCAGCGCCCTGACCTCCGCGATCATGTCGCGCACGTCTTCCTCGGTGGCCCCTGTGACGCGCATCAGGCCCGCAAGATCCGCTTTTCCAAGCAGCTCCAGATTGTCGATGAACGACGCCATGGTCGGGTCGAGCCGGTCTTTGTCGGCAAGTTGCAGTCGCAGGCATTCTTTCAAGTCGCGCGCGCCGACGCCGCACGGATCGAATGTCTGGATGAGGCGCAGCGAGGCTTCGACGTCGACCAGGTCAGCGCCGAGTCGTTCGGCGATCGCATCGATGGGTTCGCGAAGATAGCCTGCCTCGTCGATCGTATCGATAAGATAAGACCCGATGAAGAGTTGGGCCGGCTCGTGGGTCGCGACGTGGAGTTGGGCGGTCAGATGTTCGCTCAGCGAGATCGAGCTTGTCAGGGTGTCGCCGAATTCCCGATCGTCAGCGCCGCCGCCCGCGCCGATATTGGCCCAGTCATTGGTGCGGTATTCGTTCTCGGCGCGGTCGCTTCCCGATGCTTCCGGGTCGACGTCTTCATATTCAGTGTCGAGCGCCTCGCGCGCGGCGGCGTCGCCGTTTTCGCTGGCGAGATCGAGCGCCGTCTCGGGCGCGGCGTCGGCGGCCGCATTATCGCCTGCCTGCGGCTCGGGGCCGTCGGGCGCGTCAGGGTCGGCGGCGCGTTCAAGGAACGGGTTCTGTTCGAGCTGTTCTTCAACGAACTCGGCGAGTTCGAGATTGGACAATTGCAGCAGCTTGATCGCCTGCTGCAGCTGCGGCGTCATGACCAGCTGCTGGGACTGCCGGAA